>CAIVAH010000328.1 GCA_903903765.1 uncultured Methylococcaceae bacterium | reverse complement strand
TTTCAACTTTAGGTGAAAATATCACAGTTAGACGTTTTGAAAGATTTAAAACAGCAGAAGGTGGTACAGCTAGTTATTTACACGGTAGTAAAATTGGTGTGATCATTGAATTAGCAGCCTCTGATGTTGAATTAGGTAAGGATATCGCTATGCATATCGCAGCCAGTAAGCCGCAGTATGTGTCTGAAGAACATGTGCCTTCAGAAATGATTGAAAAAGAAAAAGAAATCTTTAGAGCAATTTCTTTAGAAAGTGGCAAACCTGCAGAAATCATTGAGAAAATGATTGCGGGTCAAATTAAAAAATATTTAGCTGAAGTGACTTTGTTAGGCCAACCTTTCATTAAAGATGATAAATTAACAGTAGGTGCATTAGTCGCTAACAAAGGTAATAAAGCTATTCGTTTTACTCGCTTTGAAGTGGGTGAAGGGATAGAGAAGAAAGAAGAAAATTTTGCTGAAGAAGTAATGGCACAAGTTAGAGCTGTTTAATAATAAGGACATGAGTAGTTTTATTAGCTAC
Source organism: uncultured Methylococcaceae bacterium (assembly GCA_903903765.1). Classification (GTDB taxonomy): domain Bacteria; phylum Pseudomonadota; class Gammaproteobacteria; order Methylococcales; family Methylomonadaceae; genus Methylobacter_C. The sequence continues at coordinate 7,810 of CAIVAH010000328.1, read as the reverse complement.
TCATGTCTTTTCAATTAAATGCAAGACTTAGATTACTTTATTCAATAACTCAGACTCTATTAATAACTATGACTAAACCCATTTACCAGAGAATTTTGCTTAAGTTAAGCGGTGAAGCTTTAATGAGTCAAACCGGTGGGAGTATTGATGCCGATATCGTTAAACGCTTGGCCTTAGAAGTTAAGGAATTATGTGATGCAGGCATTCAAGTTGGTTTAGTGATTGGTGCGGGCAATATATTAAGAGGTTCTGAGAAAGCGGCAGAAGGTTTAGACAGGGTAACTAGTGATCAAATGGGTATGTTAGCCACAGTGATTAATGCCCTCGCTATGCAAGATGCACTTGAAGCAAATGGTCAGCAGGTTAGAGTCATGTCGGCTTTAAAAATTAATCAAGTCTGTGAAGATTATATTAGGCGTCGTGCGGTTAGACATTTAGAAAAAGGTCGAGTAGTTATTTTTGCAGCGGGTACGGGTAATCCATTTTTTACCACGGATTCGGCGGCGAGTTTAAGAGCGATAGAAATCAACGCAGATTTAATGATTAAGGCAACTAAAGTAAAAGGTGTTTATTCTGCGGATCCTGCTAAAGTTCAGGATGCTGTTTTTTATCCACGGTTAACTTATGATGAAGCGTTAGATCAACGCTTAAACGTGATGGACACAACCGCTCTTGTGTTATGCAGAGATAATAATGTGCCCATGCGTGTTATGAATATTTTTGAAAAAGGCGCTGTCATGAAGTTGATGATGGGCGAAGAGATAGGCTCATTTATTGAGCGAGGAACCAATTGATGATTAGTGATATTCAACAAGATGCTACAACCCGAATGGGTAAAAGTATCGAAGCATTAAAACACGAGTTTTCAAAAATTAGAACAGGTAGGGCGCATCCTAGTCTACTAGATCAAATTAGTGTGACTTACTATGGGACGGAGTCAGCGTTGTCTCAAGTTGCTAATGTAGCTGTTGAAGACGCACGCACCTTAACCATTACGCCTTGGGAAAAGGGTATGGTTCAAGCGATCGAAAAAGCTATTATGAAGTCAGATTTAGGTTTAAATCCGGCTACTAATGGTATGACTATTCGTATTCCTTTACCCGCTTTAACGGAAGAACGTCGTCGTAGTTTGGTTAAAATTGTAAAGAATGAATCAGAAAACGGCCGTGTTGCCATCAGAAACATCCGTCGTGATGCTAATTCAGAAATCAAGGAAGCATTAAAAGAAAAATTGATATCTGAAGATGAAGCGCGTGCAGGTGAAGAAAAAATTCAAAAAATTACTGATCAGTTTATTAAGGATATCGAGAAGTTATTAGAAACAAAAGAAGCTGATTTGTTATCTATATAATTAAGACTGATGTCAATGACTGCAGATATTCTAAAAAAAAATGTGCCTAAACATATTGCTATCATTATGGATGGTAATGGACGTTGGGCGCAAAAGCGTTTTATGCCTCGTGCTATAGGGCATCGAGCAGGGGTAAGGTCTGTCAGAAACGCTGTAGAGTATTGCGCAAATAACGAAGTTGAAGTGTTAACTTTGTTTGCTTTTAGTAGTGAGAATTGGCGGAGACCCGCGGTAGAAGTAGAGTTATTAATGGCTCTTTTTATGTCTTCATTACAAAGAGAAATTAATCGACTGGATGAAAAAAATGTTTGCTTACGCTTTATTGGCGATAGAACTGCTTTTTCTGAAAAGTTACAACAAAAAATGACTGAAGCTGAAATACAAACTAAAGGAAACAGCACTTTAACTTTAGTGATTGCCGTAAATTACGGTGGGCGTTGGGATTTATGTCAGGCGACGCAGACAGTCATTGAAAAAATAATGAGCGGTGCTTTAGACAAACAAGAAATTACCGAACAATTGATTAACGAACATTTATCAACGGCCGGTTTACCTGAACCAGATCTTTTTATAAGAACGGGTGGTGAGCAGCGCGTAAGTAATTTTATGTTGTGGCAATTGGCTTACACTGAAATGTATTTTACATCAACGCTCTGGCCAGATTTTGATCAGCGATATCTTGATGAGGCGGTTAAGAGTTTTCAAGGTCGGCAACGCCGTTTTGGTCACACTAGTGAACAAGTTCTTAATCAATCAGTCACCCTATAACCTAATTATAAAAGTTTAGATAATGTTACTCACACGAATAATAACTGCAACAGTTTTGGCAACTCTAATTGCACTTGCCGTATTTTTATTGCCTCTCGAATATTTCTCTTTATTAATTGCTCTTATCACCTTAATGGCGGCTTGGGAGTGGACTAATTTAGTTAGTATTTCTTCGCTCTATAAACGTATTTTGTTTTTAGTGGCACTGGTTATACCTATGCTAGGTTTGCATTTTTGGACACAAATATTGGAGTTAATAGCCACTTTAACCAATTGGCCAGATGTCAGAGATTATTCTGGCATATTGGAGTGGTTTGTAATTGCTCCAGTTATTTTTTGGGTAATTGTGATGGTATTAATTAGAAATGCACCCACAAATTTATTGAATCTACAGTTAAAAATATCTTACAAGGCATTGATTGGTTGGTTTATATTATTATCAGCTTGGATGTTTTTAACTCGATTAAGAGCTTTTTACGGCCCAGAGATGACCATGTTTTTCCTACTGTTAATTTGGGGAGCGGATGTTGGCGCTTATTTTACGGGCAGAAAGTGGGGAACAACAAAATTGGCACCTGAAATAAGCCCAGGTAAGACAGTTGCAGGTGTGCGTGGTGCAATGGTTTTAGGGTTTTTGTTGGCAGTTGCTTTTATTGGGTATTACAGTTTTAGAGATGGGTTTGTTTGGACAAGAATATTTGATTTTGTATTATTGTCATTAATCACTGTTATGATTTCTGTTTATGGGGATTTATTTATCAGTGTTGTTAAGCGTCAAGGTGGTCTTAAAGACAGTGGCAATACGTTGCCGGGTCATGGTGGTGTGTTAGATAGAATTGATAGCATCATTGCTGCGATTCCATTGTTTTATGCGGGCATTATTTTAATTGGGTTAGACTCATGAAAGGCTTGTGCGTATTAGGTGCAACGGGGTCTATTGGGGTCAGTACTTTAGATGTGGCAGCTAGACATAAGCATTTATATAAAGTAGTTGCTTTAACAGCTAATAATAATATTGATCTATTATTTGAACAGTGCTTAGTTCATCATCCCGAATATGTGGTTATTGTTAATGAGCTTAATGCCCAAGCATTTTCTGAAAAATTAAAAGATTCGCCTATATCAGACATTAACGTCTTATCTGGAGCGACTTCGTTAGAGTTTGTTGCAACTTTAGAAAATGTTGATTCGGTGATGGCAGCTATTGTCGGTGCTGCTGGATTACCGCCGAGTTTAGCGGCAGCAAAAGCCGGAAAAATAATACTGTTAGCCAATAAAGAAGCCTTGGTTATGTCGGGCGATATCTTTATGGATGCAGTTGCTGCATCCGGTGCGCAGTTATTACCGATTGACAGTGAACATAATGCAATTTTTCAATGTATGCCGGCTGGCTATAAGTCAGGTATGCAAGCACCGCAAGCAAGACGCATTTTGTTAACGGCGTCTGGTGGGCCATTTAGGGAAATGCCGGTTGAGCAGTTAATTAATGTAACGCCTGCCCAAGCCGTAGCCCATCCAAATTGGGATATGGGTAAGAAAATATCGGTAGATTCAGCGACAATGATGAATAAAGGCTTAGAAATGATAGAAGCCTGTATCTTATTCGCTATGAAACCCGAACAGATTCAGGTTGTTATACATCCTCAAAGTATCATTCATAGTATGGTTGATTATGTTGATGGTACGGTTTTAGCACAAATGGGTAATCCAGATATGCGAGTACCTATTGCGTATTCGATGGCATGGCCAGAACGATTTGAATCCGGTGTTGAGCCTTTAAATATCTTTGATGTGCGTAGAATGGATTTTGAAGAACCAAATTTGGAAAGATTTCCATGTTTACGTTTAGCATATAAAGCAATTAATTTAGGTGGAATTATTCCAACTGTTTTAAATGCGGCAAATGAAATTGCAGTTGAAGCCTTTTTAAATGAAAAAATTCGCTTTACTGATATTCCTATGGTTATTGAGCGCTGTATGGATAAATTTACGGTGAGTCCAGCAAGTACCATAGAAATTATTCTTGAGACTGATCAGAGCGCTAGACTAATTGCCAATCAATTGATTACGGAGTTAACGGCATAATGGATCTACTTCATACCCTATTTTATTTTGTTATCGTTATTGGTGTATTGGTTTCATTCCATGAGTTTGGCCATTACTGGGTGGCTCGTAAAGTAGGCGTAAAAGTAATTCGTTTTTCGGTGGGTTTTGGTAAAGTGCTCTGGAAATATCAAGCTAATCCGCAAACAACTGAATATGTTATTTCTGCAATACCCTTGGGTGGGTATGTCAAAATGGTAGATGAAAGAGAAGGTGATGTTAGTTCCGCCGATTTACCTTATGCCTTTAATCGACAATCTGTTTGGGCTAGATCTGCAATTGTTGCAGCAGGCCCCATATTTAATTTGATACTCGCAACGCTCCTACTCTGGAGCGTTTTTGTAATAGGCGAATTAGGCGTTAAACCCGTAATTGGTGAAGTCTTGCCGAATACTATTGCTTTTAAAGCAGGTTTTGTTGAAGGGGATGAAATTTTATCGGTGGATGATAAAGTAACACCAATCTGGTCAGAAGCCTTAAATGACATTGTATCCGAAGCCATAAATGGTAATAAAGAGATTAAAGTGACTGTTATGCAGTCTGATGGCGTATCAATGGATAAATCATTGATTTTGAATGACGAAGATGTGATTAGTCCGGAAACGCTTTATCTAAGTTTAGGGCTTAAACCTTGGTCGCCAAAATTAAAGCCGATTATTGGTCATGTTTTACCTGATAGTGCGGCCTTAGCTGCGGGGCTTAAGGATGGTGATCTTATTGTGAGTGCCGATGGAGAATTAGTGCCCGATTGGATGCATTGGGTTAGTCTAGTAAAAACACGACCAGAAATTGCTATTAATTTGCTTGTTGATCGCGCTGGGGTGCAGATCCCTATAACAATAACGCCTAAAAAAGTCGCAATAGAGCAAAGTTTTGAAGGTAAAATCGGCGCATCAGTATTTGTGCCTGATGATATTCAAAAAAATATGCAGGTAGAATATAAGCTATCACCGTTAGATGCATTACCAGTTGCCATAAAGGCAACTGCATATTATTCAGTATCAACCTTAAAAATGCTCAGTAAGATGTTTGTGGGTAAGGCGTCGGTTGAAAATTTAAGTGGCCCTATTAGTATTGCTCAATATGCAGGGCAGTCGGCTAATATGGGAATCAGCGCTTTTTTAAGATTTATGGCATTGGTTAGCGTTAGTTTGGGTGTATTAAATTTATTACCAGTGCCAGTATTAGATGGCGGTCATTTGATGTTTTTTGCCTTAGAAGGTTTAATCGGTAGACCCGTTCCGCAAAAAATTCAAATGGTTTTTCAGCAAATTGGCATGTCTTTATTATTGTTATTAATGTCTGTAGCCATGTTTATGGATGTTCAGCGTTTGTTTCATTGAGTTAATGGCTTTTAATGTACTCAATTTAGTTTATTTATTACCCCTTTATTATTTAATTACGAGAACTCTATGAAAAAAATTATTATGTCTGCTGGTGCTTTATTGCTGAGTGCAGCCTGTTTTTTTAATGTTGCGCAAGCCGATGAAACTGCCATTAGACAAGCCTTGGTTAAATTAATGCCCACGGTGGTGATTGATTCGATTAAGCCATCAGAAATTAAAGGTCTGTATGAAGTCATGGTCGGTGTAAATATTTATTATGTTTCTGATAACGGTAAATATCTTTTATCTGGAAAATTGATTGATACAGAAACAACTGCAGATTTAACAAAAGATAAATTAAATGCGGCTCGGAAATTAGCTATAAGCAAATTGGGTCAAGCAAAAATGATTGTTTTTAAGTCTAAGATATCTAAATTTACAGTGACTATTTTTACGGACATTGATTGTGGTTACTGTCGTAAATTACACTCAGAAATTGATCAATATTTAGCTGAAGGTATTACTATTCAATATTTATTCTTTCCAAGAGCTGGAGTAGGTTCAGAGTCTTATAATAAAGCGGTTAGCGTTTGGTGTTCTGAAGATAGAAATGCTGCGTTAACAAAGGCCAAAAAAGATCAGTCTTTGCCGACTAAAACATGTGACAATCCAATCGATGAGCATATGCAATTGGTTAGTGATTTTGGTTTAAACGGTACTCCAACTATCGTTTCTGAAAATGGAGAAGTTTATCCAGGTTATCTACCAGCAAAACAACTATTCGCGACTTTATCACAAGAGAAAGTGACTAAGTAATACAACTTAGATTAATATCCACTTCTTAAGCCTTGCTGATCAATTTAACTATAGCGTTGGCAAGGCTAATTTAGAATCAACTACTAACTTATCGATCTGTTAATGCGGCAGTTGCTTTTTTTATACGATCGTTAATAGCTCTCCAAGCTTCAGTATCGGGCGTTTCTTCAATTAGAATAATATCTAATTCTCTAGAATCTAATTCACGTAAGCAGGTGTACAAAATTTGTGCATAACTTTCTGCTTGTTCAGGCATACACAGCATATGCATTAATCGGTTTTCAGGCGGATTAAATTGGTAAGATAATAAGCCAACACGTTTATTTTGTGATCGTAAATTATTTAAAATGGCGGGTAATTTGTCATGTTCACATAATGCCGTCGGTGTAGTCGGAGCATAATGTGATGACATCATGCCTGGCGCGCGATTTTCAGTGGTCTTTGTATCTTTGGGATTAGGTGTGCTGATAATCATTAATTCGGTTTCAAGCACAGCTTCAATTTCAGCGACGGTAATGTGGCCCGGTCTCAATAATTTTGGTACAGGTCCTGTTAAATCAATAATAGTAGATTCAACACCAATGCGACAAGCTCCACCATCAAGAATCATATCCACATTATCGCCCAACTCTTCTTCCACATGAGAAGCTTGAGTGGGGCTAATTCTAGAAAAAATATTGGCTGAAGGTGCTGCTATAGCACCATCAAATTTATTGAGTAAGGCCAATGCCACGGGGTGATCAGGCATTCTGATAGCAATAGTGTTTTGTCCTCCGGTCACTTCTGAAGGAACATCCGACTTTTTAGCCAGTATGAGTGTCAACGGGCCTGGCCAAAAAGTAGAGGCTAGTTTCTTTGCACTGTCTGGTATTTTTTGAGCCAAAAATTTAAGTTGTTCAATGTTACCGATATGGACTATTAGAGGATGTGCGGTTGGTCTGCCTTTAACATTGAATATTTGCATAACAGCTTGCGGATTAGCTGCGTCAGCTCCCAACCCGTAGACAGTTTCAGTAGGGAAAGCAACTAACTTTCCTTGGCTTAGTAAAGCAGCAGCTCGATCAATGGCCGCGTTATCAGCAAAAATAGGTTTCATATTATAGGTTTAATATTAATCTTACAGTATTAACATGCGTACTAATGTGCATGTTTTAAAAGTGCACAACGGTGTAACAGGTTTAGTTAAGCGCTAGTGTGTATATTGTCAATTAATTTCGGTATTTTATTGGCGAGTTGTCCACTAATCAAGTTTGATGTTTACCTAACGCATAAAAAAAGGCTCTGGCGTAAACGCAAAAGCCTTTGATTTTTGGTGGCGATAGGTGGATTTGAACCACCGACCCCGGGGTTATGAATCCCGTGCTCTAACCAACTGAGCTATATCGCCTTACTAACTGGTTCCTATTAAGAGATGGAATTATAGATAGTCATCCTATAATTGTCAAAC
>CAIVAH010000327.1 GCA_903903765.1 uncultured Methylococcaceae bacterium | reverse complement strand
TTGTGAAGGATATTGAACTGTATTCTTTATGCGAACATCATTTATTACCCTTTATTGGTAAATGTCATGTGGGTTATTTACCGCAAGGTAAAGTGCTAGGCTTATCTAAAGTCGCCCGCGTAATTGATATGTACTCTAGACGTTTACAAATCCAAGAAGTATTAACTAAGCAAATTGCCGATGCCATTGAGTTATCAACAGGAGCACGTGGTGTTGCTGTGGTAATTGAAGCTAAACATTTATGCATGATGATGCGGGGTGTTGAAAAGCAAAACTCAGTGATGACGACGTCTGTTATGACGGGTATCTTTAGAAAAGAAATCAGCACGCGTTCCGAATTTTTAAATCTAATTAACCGATAGTGTAGGTATGACAAAAAAAACGGCAGTTATATTAGCAAACTTAGGCTCACCCACGGCCCCGACAACTAAAGCAGTTAGAAAATTTTTAGCTGATTTTTTGGGTGATCCACGCGTAGTTAATATCCCCAGACCTATCTGGTGGATTATTCTTAATTGTTTTGTTTTGCCGTTTAGACCTAGCAAATCTGCTAAAGCCTATAAAAAAATCTGGCATGAAAAAGGCTCACCTTTAGCCTATTTAACCCGTGAAATGACTGAGAAATTGGCGGTGCAATTAGCAGAAAAAGGCGTGATAACCGATTACGCGATGCGTTATGGCGAACCTTCAATTGCAACTCGCTTAAAAGAGTTTAAAGAGCAAGGTGTTACGGATGTCGTAGTATTACCGTTGTATCCTCAGTATTCATCTACCACTACGGCATCTATTTATGATGATTTAATTAAAGAATTAAATCATTGGTGGCATATCCCTAGTTTTCAGTTTATTAGCGATTATCATGACAATGCACATTATATTGCGGCTTTAGCAGAGGCTATTCAAACTGCCTGGCAAGCACAGCCTAAAAAGGAGTTATTAGTGATGTCTTTTCATGGTTTACCGGAGATGTTAACTAAAAAGGGGGATCCTTATTTTCACCAATGCCATAAAACTGCGGCCTTATTAGCAGAAAAGTTAGGTTTGGCTGAGCACGAATGGAAAATTGTGTTTCAATCACGTTTTGGTAAAGCTGAATGGCTAAAACCTTATTGTGTGGATACTTTAGAAGAATTGCCTGGACTAGGTGTTAAAACGGTTGATTTAGTGTGCCCTGGTTTTGCAGTGGATTGTTTAGAAACTCTAGAAGAAATAGCGATGGAGAACAAAGATGTGTTTATGGAAGCGGGTGGGGCTGAATATCGCTATATTGCTTGTTTAAATGATTCAGATGCACAAATTTCTGCTTTTATAAAAATACTTGAGCCTAAGTTATCAGTTTAATTGAACTATGAATGGGTACTAATAATGACAATAAAAACCATACTACAAGGCTGGCAAGGTGCTTGGCCCACTATTAAATCGACTACGCCTTTAGAAACTGGAGTAGGAGTTTTAGATGAAAGCGCATTTAATACCATTGAAGTCGATAATCTATTTGCCTCGGTTAATCATGCGAGAACGACAATTGGACAAGCCACTATTTATCGATCTTTAACCCAGCCGTCTGATGATTTACGGGATTTGCAAGCAAAGCAAGAAGCGTTAATAGAATTACGTGAGCACGAAGGTTTAAGACTGGCAGTTGAAAATATTTTAGAAACCGCCGTTTATCAAGAAAAAAACTTTTATTTATTATTGTTTGGTGAGTTTTTAGGTTCGTTTGGTACTGCTAGAGAAGAACACGAAATTGAAGGTTATGGCTATCTGCAATATAAGCGTGGTGTGCGTTTACTGATAGATTTAGTGGATCAAGTCAATGATATCCAAACGCCTAATAGCCGTTATTTACAAATGGTATTTGATAAGATTAAAGCATTTTCAAGTTCACGTGCTTATCACTTAATGTTAGGCCCGGCCTATATTGCTGAAGCGGGTATTCAATCTAAAATTGAAAGACAAAACTCGTGGTCACCCGCTGTTATATTTAGACCTAATCTATTTAAACCGTTATTAATCGGATTGTTTTTTGCTGCGTTGTGGGCATTAATGCACTTTTTCCCCAGTGGTATGTTTAATCTCTCTGCGGAAGCCATCCCGACATTCTCAATATTCTTTGTCCCTTTGTTACTCGTTTATTATCCCGTTGTCGGTGGGTTTGATAGGGATAGTTGCATTATCCCTTTAAGAAATATTTATAGACAGTCTGATGAAGTTGCAGGAACATTAGATGCGCTAGGTCAGTTAGATGAATTAATTGCCTTTATCAAGTTTGCCGATACCTTTGAAAGTTCAACAGCATTACCTAATTTAGTGGCTGGAGAGCATCATCAGATTAATTTAACGAATGCCAAAAATCCTGTGTTAGCAAAAGGTCAGCCGGCTTATGTGGGTAATGATTTTGTTTTAGAAGATGATAAGCTAGTCTTAGTAACGGGGCCTAATAGTGGCGGTAAAACGGCTTTTTGTAAGACCATTACCCAAATTCAAGTGTTAGCACAGATTGGTTGTTATGTACCCGCTGAGGTTGCTACATTAACAGTGGCAGATAGAATTTTTTATCAGGTGTCAGAAGTCAGTCATTTAAATGATGGTGAAGGTCGTTTTGGTACCGAATTAAAACGTACTAGAGATATTTTCTTAGCTACCACGCCTAAAAGTTTAGTGGTATTAGATGAATTATCAGAAGGCACTACTTTTGAAGAGAAGATGGAATCGTCAGCTAACGTATTAGATGGTTTTTATCGTAAAGGTAATAGCACTATACTTATTACCCATAATCATCAATTAGTCGATAAGTTTGTTAAAAAACGTATCGGTTTGCCCAGACAAGTTGAGTTTGCCGATGATTTACC
>CAIVAH010000326.1 GCA_903903765.1 uncultured Methylococcaceae bacterium | reverse complement strand
TTTGCAGAGAAAAAGATTGCCGCTAAAATTGCAAAAGAATTAGGCGTTGATCCAGCAGAATTTGAATTGTAAATTTACTAATTGACTTTAACTTAGCGATCTATGTTAAAGTCAATCACCCTGTACTTAATAAGATTTAGATGATAAATCTAATTCTTTTAATTCTCCTTGCAGTCTCCACACTGACGTATTAATACGACCATCATCATAAGCATTAATTACTCTGTAACCGGGCATTTTAATATCAATGCTAAAACTCGGGCTTAGTGGCGTAAATTGAAAGCAAGTGGACGGTGAACCTAAAACTCGAATACTGTTTATAACTAAGTCCATTTCTTGATGAATATGTCCAGTAGTGATGACTTTTACTTGTGGATAGGGCTTAACGATATTCAATAATTCTGGAGCATTTTTAATAATCATCGTATCTAACCATGCACTATGTGTGGGAATGCAATTATGATGCACAGCAATTAGTGTGTGGTGATCAGGATAGCTAATCAAGCATTGTTCAAGAAACGTCAGTTCAGCTTCTTCAATAAAACCACCAGAAGATCCAACTATTTGGCTATTTAGACAAACGATTTGCCAGTTGTTTACTAATAATTGTTTTTGGCAATTGACTAAGGGGGAATTAAATACAGCTTGCATTAACGTATAATCATCATGATTTCCCGGTAAACACAGACAAGGGATTTGCGTTTGAGATAAACGTTCAAGAATACGCTGATAACTATTCATGCAAGGCTCTTGCCCTAAATCACCGGTCACTAATATTAAATCAAACGGTTGATGATTTTTAAGGGCTAAGTCTAAGACGGCATTAAAATAATATTCAGTATTAACACCTAATAAAGCGTTATGACTCTCCGGTAAGATATGTAAATCAGATATCTGTAATATCGAAAGCGTAGTCATGAATAGTATTCTGTTAAAAGCGGCATAGTAAACAAAACTTAAGCGAGCATTTTAAATAGAATTTTCGAATTTCTAGCAGGATTATAGTGATGACTTAAGGGTTCAGGTAACTTATTGAGTTCAGTTGCCAGAAAACCTCGATCAATAAACCAGTGCATAGTTTGGGTTGATAAAACATAAAGCGTGGTTAAGTTTAAAGCATGTGCTTTAGTATAGACATAATCAAGTAACCTGTTGCCACGGCTACAACTCCGATAATCAGCATGCACAGCCATACAAGCAATTGTACCGTAATGTTCATCTAGATTAGAGTGCAGGGCAGTGCAGCCAATAATTAAACCATCTCGCTCAATAACAATATAATCGGTTATTTCCATCTCGATTTTTTCCCTAGAACGTTTCGCTAAAATGCCCTGTTGTTCTAAGGGTTTAATAAGTTCTAAGATCCCACCAATATCCTTAAGCGAAGCCGGGCGTAATTCTTCAAAGGGTGTGGAACTGATTAAGGTGCCTACACCATCACGACTAAAGAGTTCAAGTAATAACGCACCATCAATATGACGATTGATTAAATGTACGCGTTCAATACCAGCATGGCAACTTTGGATAGCGGCTTTTAAGGGGTGGATAATCACATCAGAAAGCTGAGTATGTTGTGCTATAAAAGCTTCCGTTTCTAATGTTGTCATCTGTCGAATAGGCTCGGCATTATCCGGCTGTAGACAACTTTCTTCGGTTAATAAGATCAGTTTTTCAGCATTTAAGCTGATTGATACGGCAGTCGCTACTTGTTCTGCTGATAAATTAAAAACTTCACCGCTGGGGGAATATCCAATAGGCGATATTAAAACGACATTATTTTGATCCAATTGTTGATGCAAAGCAGCACTATCAATTTTACGCACTTCACCCGTATGGCAATAATCCACGCCTTCAATCACGCCAATGGGTTTAGCGGTAACAAAATTACCTGAGGCAACCTTTAAGTCACTGCCGGCCATAGGCGAATTAGCGATGCCCATAGATAACAAGGCTTCAATTTCTACTCGGACTAAACCTGCAGCTTCTTTAACGCATTGCAAGGCTAAATCATCTGTAATACGGAGATGCTTATAGAATTTTGCCGTAGCATTCAGTTTATGGAGGCGTTCATCTATTTGAGGGCGAATGCCATGAACCAAAACGAGCCGAATACCCAAGCTGCTTAATAAGGCGAAATCATGCACATGATGTGAAAAATCATCTGCTAATACTGCCTCACCACCAAAAGAAATGACAAAAGTTTTATTGCGATGTGCGTGTATATAGGGTGAAGAGTCTCTAAACCAACTAACGAATGATTTTTCTGAATGCATGTTGGGCAGATTAAAACCGACTAATTAAAATGTATCCCAATTGTTTTTCCGACGCCAGCTTAGTTTAGGTAATATAAAACCCAAAATAACCCCGATTAAGGATAATAAGCCACCATATAAAAACCAGTCTTGGCTTGCGGTGTCTTTTAACGATTGATTCTCTAATTTAAATTGTTGTAAATCACGTTCTACATTAACGACCCGTTCTTGTAATTCATCACGTTCGTTTTTAAGCTGATAAGCACTCGCCGCCGTTTTCTTAAGATCGTTAAGTTCTCTGGCTAATTGATCACGTTCATTCGCTAATGATTTTTCTAAGGAAGTGCCGGGGGTTAATTTGCCTTTAAGATCATTAATCTCCGTGCGCAAATTGCCATTATCCGTTTGTAATTGAGCAATGGTTTTAGTCGCCACATCTTTCGGATCAATTAACGGCGCTTTCTTGGTTGTAAAGCGTTCTTTTATATAACCTTCCGTTCCATCTAACGCTCTAACCTTAATAAAATCAAATTTACTCTGATTTTCAATTAGAGTTAAAGGATAGCCTACCGTTAATACTTTTAAGCCCTTGGCATGAATGCTAGGCGCATTTCTTAAGGTTAAATTTTGCTCATCTTCAACATAGATAGTTTCAGCCTGAGCAAATTGGCTAGTTAATAGTAATACGACTAATACACTTAATAGTTTATTCACAAATATCTTCTATAAAAGGGTTAGTGAGCAGATGAATGATACAGATAATTTTAAACCAAAAGAAATTCAAGTAACGCTTTTTGTGCATGTAATCTATTTTCAGCTTCAGGAAAAATGACACTTTGTGGGCCATCAATTACATCGGCTGTTACTTCTTCGCCTCTATGGGCAGGTAAACAATGCATAAATAAGGCATCAGAATTAGCTACTTGCATCACCTCAGCATTGATTTGATAGTCTTTAAACGCCACTTCACGCAGTTTTTGTTCTTCTTCTTGACCCATGCTGGCCCACACATCAGTGACAATTAAATCACTGTCTTTAGCGGCTTCTAGCGTACTATTAAATAACTTCACTCTATCTTTGGCTAAATCTAAATACCCGGGCAAAGGGTAATAGCCCTCTGGACTAGCGATATGTAAATTAAAATCTAAACGCATCGCTGCATGAATATAAGAGTGACACATATTGTTGCCATCTCCAATCCAAGTCACCGTTTTACCTTTAATATCGCCACGGAACTCAAGGTACGTTTGCATATCTGCTAATAACTGGCAAGGATGTTCTAGGTCAGTTAATCCGTTAATAACCGGTACACTTGAATGCTGGGCAAAAGTAGTCACCGTTTCATGCTTATCGGTACGTAGCATAATGCCATCCACCATACTTGAGATCACTTTAGCACTATCTTGTAAGGGTTCACCACGACCTAATTGGGTATCTCTAGGTGATAAAAATAAAGCGCTACCACCAAAATGTACCATACCCGCTTCAAAAGAAATGCGCGTACGGGTTGATGATTTCTCAAATATCATGGCCAATACTTGGCCTTTTAAGGGTTGGTAATTGGCATCTCTATTGTTTTTAAGCTCAATAGCTCTATGTAATATTTGACGTAATTCTTCGCTTGATAAATCAAGCAGACTGGTAAAGTGTCTAGGCATATTAGTGAATCTTTGCAGTAAAATCGGTAATAATGGCCACCAAAGTGTCAACTAAGTGTTGGCTTTCTTGTTCGTTGATAATTAAAGGCGGCAATAAGCGGATGGTTGAATCGTTAGTGACATTAATTAATAAATGTTGTGCTAAGGCCAGTTTTACGAGATCTGCACAAGGCTGATCCAATTCAATACCGATCATCAAGCCTTTATTACGTATGTCCACAACGTGTGGATTGCCTTGTAATTGTTCAGTAAAGCTAGCGTGTAAACTGTCACCTTTTAATTGTGCTAAGGCTATTAAATTGTCAGCTTCTAGCGTATCTATTACCGCTATTCCTGCTGCACAAGCTAATGGATTGCCACCAAAAGTAGAGCCATGTGCCCCTGCAGTTAATATGTCAGCTGCTTTGCCACTGGCTAAGCAGGCGCCAATTGGCACGCCATTACCCAACGCTTTAGCTAAAGTGCACACATCCGGCAAGATATGATTGTGTTGATACGCTAAAAATTGGCCGGTTCTACCGATACCCGCTTGAATTTCATCTAACATCATTAATATCTGGTGTTCATCACAAATACTTCTGATTTGATTTAAATAATCAGGCGCAGGAATATTAATGCCACCTTCGCCTTGGATAGGTTCTACCAAAATAGCGACAATATTTTTATTAAGATCTAAAGCGTTTTTAATGGCCGTAATATTGTTATAAGGCACGCGGATAAAGCCATCAACTAAAGGCGCGAAACCTAGTTGTACTTTTACATTACCCGTAGCACTTAAAGTCGCTAAAGTACGGCCATGAAAACTTTTTTCCATAACAATGATGGCAGGGTTGCTAATACCTTTCTCATGGCCATATTTGCGAGCTAATTTAATGGCCGCCTCATTAGCTTCTGCACCTGAGTTACAGAAAAACACATTCGACATGCCAGATTTTTTAATTAATTTATCCGCTAATACTTCTTGATTAGCGATGTTATAAAGATTAGACGTATGCAATAGTTTTTCACTTTGTGCACAAATGGCTTTAGTAACAGCAGGGTGCGCGTGGCCTAAATTGCACACTGCGATCCCTGATAAAGCGTCTAAATAACGCTGATTATTAGTATCTATCAACCAAACGCCCTCACCGTGTTCAAACGTGACCGGTAAGCGGTTATAAGTTGGCATGATGTGACTAGTCATGAAGTTAGCCTAATAAAAAAATATTTGATTATAAGATTCAATCAGCTAACAGGCAAGAAATGGATGATAAGAATTGCTTTTTTTAATAGCCTAATGTTGATAGAATTGAACAACTTTAACTAAATTGAGTGATAAAGTCATATGAGCGTAGTAGAAAGAATTAAAAATCAATTAGAAACTAACCCTGTTATTTTATATATGAAAGGCACACCTGACTTTCCACAGTGTGGCTTTTCTGGCCAAACCGTGCAAGTTTTAGGAGCCGTGCAAGCTAAATATGCAGCCGTTAATATTTTTGAAGATCCTGAGTTAAGAGAAGCACTAAAAGAATATTCTAGCTGGCCAACCTACCCACAACTTTATATTGGTGGTCAATTAGTCGGTGGCTGTGACATCGTTATTGATTTATATAAAAAAGGTGAATTAGTGAACTTGTTAGCGGCTGCTGGCGGTTTAGAAGAATAAATTTTGTAAGAAAGTCTTAAAGTTCAATAATCGTCATGCATCAGCATGACGATTATTTTCTGCTAAGCTGTTTTAGCACTGCACGGTTAAGAAAAAACCATAAGTTACGCTAATAAAACCTTGGGCAGTGCCGGCCGATCGGTACAAAACTCCGTTTTAGCACGTGTCAAACACTAAAAGATGCTGTTAATGCTGGGCCAGCACTGAGTTAGGTCAACTGAGCGCTGGAGCAGAGTCGCTGAGCATGGGTTAAGTTTGGCTAAGGGTATTAACAGGTTACTAC
>CAIVAH010000325.1 GCA_903903765.1 uncultured Methylococcaceae bacterium | reverse complement strand
TTGGTTTATCTGGTTGTATGGATGATCCAGATGGTTCAAAACAAAAAGTTTCTAGCTCTATCTCTCTATAAGCTACAAATTCTGTAAGACAAAAAACCCAGCCTAGGCTGGGTTTTTTTTGTTTTAAGCTTACCTTAACCCTAAATCAAATGCGCCCACAGATCATAATCATCCGCCTCTTCAAACTGCACATTAACTAAATCACCCACTTTTAAGTGCGTAGCCCCATCTACATAAACCTGACCATCAATTTCAGGCGCATCCGCCTTACGTCTCCCAACAGCACCCTCTTCTACCACTTCATCAATAAGAATCGTTTCGGTTCGACCGATAAATCCTTGTAATCTAGTAGCACTAATCTTCGCCTGATGAGCCATAAAACGTTCTAAACGCTCTTGCTTTATCTCTTCTGGGATTAAATCAGGTAAATCATTAGCAGTCGCGCCTTTTACTGGAGAATAAGCAAAACAACCCGCTCTATCCAATTGAGCTTCAGTCATAAAATCTAATAGCTCATTAAATTCTTCTTCTGTTTCACCGGGAAATCCAACGATAAAAGTACTCCTTAAAGTTATATCAGGGCAAATTTTCCGCCAAGCCTTAATACGTTCCAAATTATTTTGACTAGCCGCCGGTCTTTTCATCAACTTTAAAATACGACTATTGGCATGTTGAAAAGGAATATCTAAGTACGGTAGTATTTTACCAGCAGCCATTAAAGGAATAACCTCATCTACATGCGGATAAGGATAAACGTAATGCATCCGCACCCACACACCTAAATCACCCAACGCGTCTGCTAAATCATAAAAACGACTCTTAATAGCACGACCACGCCAATCTCTCTCCACATATTTCAGATCTAAACCATAGGCACTTGTATCTTGCGAAACGACTAATAACTCTTTTACCCCTGCGTTTACCAACTTTTCTGCTTCGAATAAAATATCATCAACGGGTCTACTGACTAGATCACCCCGCATAGACGGAATAATACAGAATGTACAGCGATGATTACAGCCTTCAGAAATCTTCAGATAAGCATAATGATTAGGCGTTAATTTAACACCTTGAGGTGGTAACAAACTGGTAAAGGGATCGTGTCGAGGCGGTAAATGTTCATGGACAGACGCAACTACTTGTTCTATTGCGTGCGCACCGGTTACCTTTAAAACCTGAGGATGACGCGCTCTAATTTCATCCTCTCTAGCGCCTAAACATCCAGTAACAATCACCTTACCGTTTTCTGCTAAGGCCTCCCCAATACTATCTAAAGATTCTTCTACAGCTGCGTCAATAAATCCACATGTATTTACGATGACTAAATCCGCATTTTTGTATTGTGACGAAACCTCATAACCTTCAGTTCGTAATTGCGTCAATATTCTCTCACTGTCCACTAAAGCTTTAGGACAGCCCAAACTTATAAAACCAACGGTAGGGATTTTTGTCATAGATAATTAAAAAATAAATAGTAAGCTGAGGTATAGCAATAAAAAGCTTGAAGTGAATGAGCTTAAAGTTTCTGTAAAATAAACTCAATGTCTAAGTTATCAGCAACCATATCAGTAAAGTTCTTTATTTGCTCTTCTCGATAAGCCGCGTAATCATATCCGGTATATAAAGCATTAATGGACTTAAAATAATCATATCTAAAAGTATTATCATCAAAAACCCCATGCACATGAGTACCCGTATAAATACCATTCTCATAAAACAAAGGATGCTTATCGACATGACCACTATGAATCTCGTAACCTTTAATAGCTGTATAAGAAAATAATTGGTAATTGCCACTGCTTAATATCTTAGGACTTTGATAAACGACAATATCATCCATAAAATTTAAGCCCTCTTCGATACATGCCTCATCATGCTCTAAAGCATCAGGATCATGCAACGTTCTAGCAAACATCTGGTACCCACCACATACACCAAAAATAGGATTTTTAAAATGCTGTAATTCTTGAAATAAACCTTGTTGCTTTAACCACTGTAAATCACGAATAACCGTTTTACTTCCCGGCAATAACACCATATCAAAATCATTTAATGACCGATAATTAGTTATTAATTCAACACTAATTTCTGGATCAGCCATTAACACATCTAGATCGTTATAGTTACTCAACCCTGGATAAGCAATCACCGCCATACGAATATTTACATTATCTAAGCGTTGCTGATAATTACTTAAAGATTGCGAATCTTCCATGTCGATATTCAAACTTTGATAAGGCAACACACCTAAGACAGGCAGCCCAAATCTATCTTTGATGATTTTTTTACCCTCATTAAACAAACTAATATCACCACGAAACTTATTTATCACCACGCCAATTAAATTACTGCGCATTACGGGATCCATTAAAGCCATAGTGCCATAGATGGAAGCAAACACCCCGCCTCTTTCAATATCGGCAACCAAAATAATTTTAGTGTTAAAGGTATTAGCAATAAAAGTATTCGATAAATCCTTTTCTAATAAATTTAATTCAACAGGTGACCCTGCTCCCTCGGCAATAACTAAATCATAGTCTTGCTCTAGACGTGCAAAAGCAGTTTGCACATGCGTTTTTAGATCATCAATATTGGCGTAATAATCGATAACAGATTGGCGTTTATAAACCAAACCATTAACTATAATCTGCAAGGAATCTTGGCCATGAGACTTAATTAAAATAGGATTATTTAAATAACTAGGTTCAATACGAGCGGCTTCAGCTTGAAAATATTGCGCTCTTGCGATTTCTCTACCCTCATACGTGACAGCAGAATTATTAGATACATTTTGAGCTTTAAAGGGCGCAACCTTAATCTCTCGATCAGATATAATCCGACACAACGCCATAACCAAGCTACTTTTCCCCGCATCTGAACCTGTACCAAAAATAGCTAACGGTTTCATATCATCCCTATTCAACAATAAATTGACGCAATACCTAAATAATAAAGTGCTTTAACTTATAAAGCATTCTACCAAAAGAAAGCCCTCTTTAAGCATAAATCTGTTGAATTTATTGCGTTTCAAGCTTAATAAACATTAAGGCAACGAAATAAATCAACAGTTTTCATCGTCTTGTCACAAGCTTATAATAAGATGAATAGTTAATCATCGTGTTTTTACCTGCCCTCAAATGGAACAGGAATCTACTGAAATACTTAATATATCAATGATTGGATTAAAATTTCCTGAACTTAAACAACTAAACCGTATTATTGAAAGTTTAAGTGATAAAGCACAAATCAGTGTCTTAAATACAATACAGCACAAACACCACGAATTCCCCATCCATTGCATTAGCATAGGCTCAACAGACCCTGAAGCACCTGTACTAGCATTTTTTGGTGGAGTACATGGTCTTGAGAAAATTGGCTCAGAAGTTATCTTGTCCTACATGGAAACCATCAGCCAATTACTCGATTGGGATGAAGAACTACATACAAGACTAACAAAATCACGTCTAATATTTGTACCCATCGTTAACCCTGTTGGCGTTTTCTTAGGAACTCGTTGTAATGGTAATGGTGTTGACCTAATGCGTAACTCACCTGTTGAAGCGATTGGACAAACCAAATTATATAGCGGGCAACAATATAGTAATCGTCTTCCTTGGTACAGAGGCGACGTATTAAACATGGAAAAAGAATCGTTAGCAGTTTGCAATCTGGTCAAAGAACAATTATTTAAATCCCCCTTATCAATTGCCCTAGATTTGCATTCTGGATTCGGCTTAAAAGATCGTTTATGGTTCCCTTATGCGTCTCGCCGCACTGCGTTTCCTTTTATAGCCGAGACTTTGGCCTTAAAGCGACTTTTTGATCGCTGTTACAAACACCACATCTACAAAATAGAACCCATGTGCTTAGAATACCTCATCAGCGGTGATTTATGGGACTACTTACTTGACAACTTTGTAGCGCAACAAACGACTGATAAAAAACTCTTCCTACCCCTAACATTAGAAATGGGCTCTTGGTTATGGTTACGAAAGAATCCATCACATTTATTCTCTAGACACGGTTTATTTCATCCTTTGCTGCCGCATCGTCAACAACGCGTCTTCCGAAGACACTTCTTATTATTTGATTTTTTACACCGAAGCCTAATAAACCCAAAACCATGGGCGAACCTAGATCTGGATAAGAAAATTGCATACACACAAAAAGCGGAAAATGTCTGGTACAACTAAACCTATTGGCCAAAATTGGCTATTACTTAGAGGCCTAGCCAGAGAATCTGGGCATTGGGGCAACTTTATTCAGCAACTCCAAAAAGCTTATCCATACGCTAAAATATCGGTACTTGACTTACCTGGTACAGGAGAATTTCATTCCATCAACAGTCCTTGCTCAATAAAAGCAATTACCCAAGTCACCCGTCAACACGCTTTAGAGCGAGGCTTCATAAACCAACCCATCACTCTGTTAGCCGTTTCACTTGGCGGAATGGTAGCATGGGAATGGATGCGCAACTATCCAAGCGACATCTGTAGCAGCGCACTCATCAACACCAGTTTTGCTAATTTAAACCCATTCTATGAACGCTTAAACGGGGCATCTTATCCTCAAATTATTAGCTTACTCAGCAAGAAAGATTTAATTACCAGAGAAAAATCTATCTTGAAACTTATCAGTAACAATCGTGATTATGACGAACCCATTAGCATTGAATGGGCAAATATACAAAGTGAAAGGCCCATCAGCATTAAAAACAGCCTTAGACAAATATACGCGGCAGCAACATATAAACCTATAACGCAGAGCCCTTCACAACCTACTTTACTACTCAGCAGTATTAAAGATAGACTGGTCTCTGCAAAATGCTCATTTGCCATTCAACAAAAATATCAACTCCCTATACAACTGCACCCCTGGGCAGGACATGATTTAACCCTTGACGATGGCCGATGGGTTATCAGTCAATTACAGAAATGGACGACCGCAGTCACTCATCATTAATGCTAGAATCAATCCGTATTCATTTAAAGCTAAATTTATTTTGACAATAAACAAGTTAAGCCTATAATAGATTCAGCTTGAAAATATGATTTACCCTCTGCTTACCGTTTCGAAGTTTCTCCTAGTAGTAGCTCGTCCTTGTTTCTTTAAGTAATTTCAAAATTTCTCTGCTCTACTGGGCTTTAACAGCCTTACTTTAAATAAATATAGGACTTCAACATGTCAACAATAACTACTGGTACCGTTAAATGGTTTAACTCTGATAAAGGCTTTGGCTTTATTGAACAAGCATCAGGCCCAGATGTATTCGTACACTTTCAACAAATCAATAACTCAGGTGGATACAAATCACTTGATGAAGGACAAAAAGTTTCTTTCAGCGTAACACAAGGCCAAAAAGG
>CAIVAH010000324.1 GCA_903903765.1 uncultured Methylococcaceae bacterium | reverse complement strand
GTATTGGACTGAATGCGAGTGCAGGCAGTTCGATAAATACGCCTATTACTTATTTACCCTTTTTAACGCAATACAGTGGTAGTGTTCGAAGAGAAGATTCTTGGAGTAGCTTTGAATTAGGCTTGCATTTTTCAGTGCGAGATTTAGGTAATAGTCAAGAAGATTTCGACAGAAAACGCTATAAATCCAATGCTAATTATTTTTATCTGGCTGGTGACTTAAAGGATCAGCATGATTTGCCGCTTGGCATGGAATTAAGAAGTCATTTCAGTGGGCAGGTAGCGGATTCTCCTTTAATCAGTAACGAACAATTCTCTATGGGCGGCGCGTTAAATGTGCGCGGGTATTTCGAAACGCAAGCCTTAGCGGATTCGGGTGCTTTTGGATCATTTGAGCTTTATTCACCTAATTTAAATCATTTAGACAATGCCTACTTTAATAATTTTAAATTATTTACGTTTATCGACGGGACTACGGGTTGGGTGCAAAGTCCATTGCCGGGACAAAAAAATCAATACCAGCTTGCGGCAAGTGGCGCAGGTTTTAATTTTCATATCAAAAAATACTTGTTGGCGACGTTTGATGTAGGTATTCCCTTAATAAATTTAGGTGACGTAAAAACTGGGGATCCTCGCTTTAATTTTAATATTGCAACAGAGTTTTAAAGAAATATAAATTCTATTCATTTGATCTGTTTTTGTGGAAATAGCTTTAGCCACAAAGACTTAGCGGCTAAGGCATCAACGCAATTTATTATCGTTCTATGCGAAGCCACATAACTCCTCTTATCGTAAACATATAGTAAGGTTATCTACATGACCACCGAGCATTTTACAAAAACAACCCATTCTTCGGATGATTTCTTTAGGCTTAATCCTCTGGTTGCAGGGATTCGAGTCGTAATTGCAGGTGGCTTGTTCGTTGGGTCGGGTATGGTTAAGGTCAGCGCTGATTCGCTTCCTGTTCCTGTCATTGCTGGCCCGACCATTACTGACGGTAGTGCCGCTCGTGGTAACGCGACTATGGCAATTAACGGCACTCAGCAAACCATTACTCAGACGACTAAAACAGCGGTTATTGATTGGAAAAGTTTCAATATCGATAAAGGTTATGGCGTTAATTTTGTACAGCCTTCAGCTACCGCCTCAGCACTTAATAATATTCACGATGCCAATGCGACCCAAATAATGGGTACGCTGACCGCGAATGGTCAAGTCTATTTGGTGAACAATAATGGCTTTGTCTTTGGTAAAGATTCTACAGTTGATGCGAATACCTTGGTCGCTTCAGCGTTGAATATTTCAGATGCCAATTTTAATGGTGGCATTATTCGAACCTTTGATAATAATCCAAATACACCGACTGCGGCCTTAAGTGGTGGAGCCGAAAGTAATGCAGCAATAGTCGTTGAAGCAGGTGCAAAAATACATATAGGCCAAAAAGGCACTGCAATTTTAGCGGCGCCCACCGTGAATAATTCGGGTTCTGTCACGGCTGATCAAAATGGACAGATACTGTTAGTTGCCAGTGAAGATAAGGTTTATCTTCAGCCGGCATCTAGCGCAAGCCCTTTTGCTGGTTTACTTGTGGAAGTCGCATCCGGCGGGAAAGTGAATAATAACGCTGGGGCTAATGTTGCTGTGCGTGAAGGCAATATTACGTTGGCGGGTTTTGCTGTTAATCAATCAGGACGTTTAAGTGCTACCACCTCTGTCGACACAAATGGATCGATTAGATTGTTAGCACGAGAAAAGGCGATTGCCGATCCAAGTACACTTGCTTTAACGGCCAGTCAAACGGTGCGTGATGAGGGCATGGAAACAGAACAATCTGGATTAGTCACTTTTGGTTCAGGGAGTACGACTTCAATTTTAGCTGATGTTAATAGTGGTAGTGCCATAGATGAGCAAAGTCAAAAAATATCAACTATTGAGGTTAACGCGAATAAAATTGACCTCCAATCTGGCTCGACAATTCAAGCAACGAGCGGCCAAGTTAATTTAACGGCGTCAAATAGTGTTGATATGCCTGGCGCTCAGTTTACAGGAACGTCAGGACGTATCAATTTAGAGCAAGGTGCAAAGATAGACGTCTCTGGTTCAACCAATACCAGTGTTCCCATGTCAAGAAATGAGGCATCGGTATCCGTTCAAAGCTTCAATTTGCGTAATGCCCCATACCAACTTGGAGGCGTTTTACAAGGTAAGACTGTCCAAGTGGATGTGCGAAATCTGCCCACTGTTGTCGATGCCAGCACTGCAACTGCTTCATTATCTCGGGGCATAAATGAGCGTTTGAGTAAAGGGGGAACTGTTAATCTGGTTTCCGGTGGTGATACCGTCGTAAATAAAGGAGCGGTCACAAATATTGCCGGAGGTTCAGTTACCTATCAAGGTGGAGTTGTTAATACTACCCAATTGGTGAATGCCGATACGGGACAAGTTGTCGATATAAGCAAGGCTGACCCTAATCAGAAATATTCATCAATTTATGGT
>CAIVAH010000323.1 GCA_903903765.1 uncultured Methylococcaceae bacterium | reverse complement strand
TGACTTCCTAAGTACTTTATACAAGCGCTTATCAACTCACCCAAGTATAGATTTATGTACATTTTCCGATTGCCTAGAAAATAATTCCAGCGTTTTAACGCTAAACAATTTAATGGCAGGTAGTTGGGTTTATGGTACATTTTCAACTTGGATTGGATCAATTGATAAAAATCGTGGCTGGGATATGCTAGGTGACGTAAAATGTGCTTTCGACAAAGCCATAATTGATCAGCGCTTAACACCACAACAAGTTAATGAAGCTGACACTCAACTTGCAGTCTGTGAAGGCTCAGACTGGTTTTGGTGGTTTGGTGATTATAACCCCGGAGAAGCTGTCAGTAGTTTTGAAAAGCAGTTCCGACTTAATTTAACTAATTTATATCTATTAATAGGCGAAGAGCCTCCTGCTTACCTAGCTCTATCCTTTACGCAAGGCCATGGTGATCCCACCATGGGTGGAGCAATGAGACCGGGTATTGAACATTAACTAGAGGCATAAGCGTGAACAACCTTTTAAACAAACGCAGAGCAGGTGTACTTCTTCATATTACTTCTTTACCAGGCGCAGATAAACAAGGTAATTTAGGTAAAGAAGCATACAACTTTATAGATTTTCTGCAAAATTCTGGCGTAACTGTCTGGCAAACGCTACCCCTAGGTGTTACGCATGCAGATGGCTCTCCCTATCAATGTCTATCTGCACACGCAGGAAATCCTCTATTAATTGATATAGACAATTTAGTTGAAATAAACTGGCTTGATGCATCAGAACAATGTGAAGAATGCAAAGGTTCTGTGGTATTTAATAGGAACTGTTTAATTGCTAAAGTTTTTAAAGGTTTTTTAGAAAGGGCACAACAAATAGACAAGGAAGAGTTTGCCCAATTCTGTAAAGATAAAGCTTACTGGTTAGATGACTATGCCTTATTTATGGCACTAAGAAAAATCTTTAATCAACAATGTTGGAATCAATGGCCAACTCCATTCAAAGAAAGAGAGCCTAATAGCCTAAAAGAAGCGACTATCCGTTTAGCCGAAGATATTGGTAGTATTAAATTTGAACAATTCATTTTCTTTAAACAATGGATGGCATTAAAAACTTATGCGAACACACATGATGTGCTTTTGTTTGGGGATATTCCCATTTTTGTATCTTATGACAGTGCCGATGTTTGGGCTAATCGCAACGTATTTAAACTGAACGAAAATGGGGACATGTCTGTTGTTGCGGGTGTTCCTCCTGACTATTTTTCTGAAACCGGACAGCGTTGGGGTAATCCTCACTATGATTGGGAATATCTAGAAAAAACGAATTTTAGCTGGTGGGTTGAACGCATGGAATCGCAATTAGAACAATTCGATATCCTAAGAATTGATCACTTCAGAGGACTTGAAGCCGCATGGGAAATCCCAGCCGACGAACAAACTGCACAAAATGGTGAATGGGTTAAAGCACCGGGTAGCGCATTACTAACAGCAATAAAAACCAAATTAGGTTCCATTCCTCTAGTAGCAGAAGACCTAGGTATCATTACTCCAGAAGTTGAAGCGCTTCGAGATGAATTTAATCTACCTGGAATGAAAATCTTACACTTTGCCTTTGGTAGCGGCCCAGAGAACCCATATCTGCCAAGCCATTACGGGCAAAACTCTGTGGTATACACTGGCACACATGATAATGACACTACAATAGGGTGGACCCACTCGATTCAAGATTATGAAAGAAATCACGCTTACGATTATCTTGGAAATCCATCGATTCCACTCCATTGCGCTCTAATTCAAGCAGCATTAAGCTCAGTCGCTAATTTAGCAATCATTCCCATGCAAGATATTCTTGAGTTAGGTTCAGAAGCACGTATGAACACACCAGGAACTACAATCGGTAATTGGAAATGGCGCTTTCAATGGTCTCAATTATCTCGTGACCAAGTAGGGCGATTTACTTATTTAATATCCTTATTTAATCGTAAATAAACACTCACAAAAAGGCAACTAAATATTCAGTTGCCTTAAGCCTCTCTGATTAAGCAAATTTATTTCTGTAGCGGCAATAAAGGAATATGATAACTTTCAATTATTTTATGTATCTTATCAGCCTGACTGACAATTAATTTGTCTAAAGTAGCCTTCCTATCTTTATCACCTTTTCGAACCCCCATAGCCATTGCAAAATCAAATCTAACGCCAGGTGCTGCTTTCATCGGTATCATGCTATAGCTGTCTTTAGGACTTTGTGACACTACATAAGCCGCCATTGGCCCCCACAAGATAACCATATCAATCTTTTTAGCTTTAAAGTCCTTATCAATTTGCATAGCGACATTATTTTCGCTATCACCCGACATTG
>CAIVAH010000322.1 GCA_903903765.1 uncultured Methylococcaceae bacterium | reverse complement strand
TTCATGTAAAATTCTGAGTCAGAGGATTTGAATAAAGTTCTTAAAGCTTACTATGTGAAAAGAACTAGAATAGATAAATAAAATAATATTTTATTGTAACAAATTTATATTTACAGTTTATTAAAACACACATCAGGCGAAATCAATACTTTATGAAAATTCAAATAAGTACTCCATATATTAAAGCCAAACAATAGTATTAACGCTTATACATTGTTATTTGTATATTATGCTGTATTTTACAATAAGTTTTTTAATAATATAACCGGTCTTTTAATAGTCATTATTTTTTCAAAGGTAAATGATGAACAATTCACATATCAGAACTTTTTTTAAATTTCTTTTGATTGCCGTTATTGCATGCTCATTATCAGGGTGTATTTATTGGGTCAGAGCCTATCAAACTTATTTACAGATGAACGAGTTTGATCAACACTTTTATACAAAAACCACTGATAAATTTACTTTGCACTTTAATGATCCTATTTTAGTAAGTGACGATTTTATATCCCTAGCAAACTTATATCCCACCGAAGAAAAATCAAATTCCGACGGAAAGACTTGGATCTACTTTTTCCGAAAAGTAGATCAAAAAAAGCAACTAATCAAACCTGAAGTTAATTTCTATTCTGAAATAAACTTTAATGAGGAAGGCAAAATAATTAATTGGTCTTTTTCATCTTTATTTTTACAAATTGCACCACCACAATTTTTAGACGCCTCTTTAAGATCAATCGGCAGCGCTTCTATAGATACTGAAAAAAAACAACTTCGTGCTAATACCGAGCTACTAGAAAAAATTCAAGCCGACTTGCCTAAAAAAGACATCGTTATTGATAAATTAGGCTCACCATTAGAAATGATCGATGACCAAGAATTTGAAGTTTATCGTTATCAATTTCTTTTAGACACTCCACATATAGAAGAAGGTTATGAAGATAATGCTTTAAATGAAATTAAGATTAGCTTTGATAAGAAAACCCAAAAACTCAGTAAAATGAGTGGAAATTTTGCAGGCCTTAAAGTATCAATTGATTATCGTGATTTTGTTACCGCGTCGAGTAAAGGATCTAATTAATTTAGACTTTCAAAGACATTCACCTTCATTTTAAAACTAGTTAACTATAATTGGATATATTCAATTCCTAATACTGTTAGAATATTACAATGTTAATTAAATCAAATTTATAACAAATATGACAACAACACAACCAACAAAAACTCTAGAAACTTTCGAAAACCCACAAACAACCCGTGATTACACCATCCGCATTGACGTGCCTGAGTTTACCTGCCTATGCCCTAAAACAGGTCAACCCGATTTTGCGACGATTCAAATTGAATATGTACCAGCAGCACTTTGTGTTGAACTAAAGGGTCTTAAACTTTATATGTGGTCATTCCGTGAACAAGGCGCATTTCATGAAGCGATTACAAACGAAATTCTTAGTGACCTTGTTAAAGCAGTAAATCCAAATTTTATGCGAATTCGTGCTGAATTTAATGTACGAGGTGGAATTTATACAACAGTTATAGTTGAACATAAAAATCCGAAATGGCAAGCGCCAGAGTTAGTGAACCTTCCCTAAGACATGACTTTGCTTTAAAAAAGCACAAATTATAAGACGCCAATTTTAAATCTCAAGAAACTGATCAAATTACTGCTATTAATCAATGTTTACTAAAAAAACACTTATTACAATTCCTCAGTACCTATTACCTCATCATCTTTTATCAATCCTGATGAGTAAATTGACGCATTGCGAAAATACAGTATGGAAAAATCTATTCATAAAGCAAATTGTTAAATGTTACAAAGTAAACATGAATGAATCTGCTACGTCTGATATTAATAAATTTAAAAGTTTCAATGATTTCTTTACTCGCGAATTGAAAGCAGACGCGAGAACGTTTACTAATCAAAAAAATGATATTGCCTGCCCCGCTGATGGCGCTATTAGTCAAGTTGGCAAGATAGAAGGCGGACAAATTTTTCAAGCTAAAGGCAAACACTATAGTACTATTGATTTAGTCGGCGGAGATTCTGATCTTGCAAAACTATTTGAAAATGGATCATTTGCCACAATTTATCTGTCACCGAAAGATTATCACCGCCTTCATATGCCCCTCACAGGAACGCTGAAGGAAATGATTCATATTCCTGGTAGGTTATTCAGTGTAAATAAAACAACTACTGAATCTGTTGATAGATTGTTTGCGAGAAATGAACGTGTCATTGCTTTATTTGAGACCGAAGCCGGGCCAATGGCAATGATATTGGTAGGCGCAATATTTGTTTCTAGCATCGAAACAGTGTGGCATGGCGTTGTCACGCCACCGACTATTTCTAAAATAAGAACCTGGAAATACGATAATAATGCACCTACATTAAGAATCGGTGCAGAAATGGGCAGATTTAATATGGGATCAACTATTATTGTACTGTTCGGCAAAGATAAAACTCTGTGGATTAATAACTTAATTGCCGACAAAACTGTTAAATTAGGCGAGAAAATTGGTTCAATCCTAACAACTATCTAAGTATTAGTATAAGCTAAACGTCCTGATTGAATAGCATAAATAACCTTTCCCTTAAGTGTTTGCCCCCAAAAAGGAGTATTATTCCCCTGACTTTTCCATGTATCAGCATTAATTTGCCATTCTAAATCTGGATCAAATACACAAACATCTGCAGAAAATCCTACAGTTAAAGCTCCACTATCGATCCTTAAAACTCTAGCAGGATTACTAGTCAATGCTGCAATACCTTGCTCTAAAGAGACCACACCATCTTCAACCAATTTAAGCATCAGTGGTAATAGTGTTTCTAAAGCCGATATACCTGACTCTGTTTCCGGAAAAGCTCCTAACTTTGCATCAATATCATGAGGCTGATGATCAGAACAGAGACTATTAATAGTACCAGAAGCTAAGCCTTGTCTTAAATATTTTAAATCGGTATCTGTTCTTAAAGGAGGAATAACATGATAATTACTATCAAATGGGATAATATCATCTTCAGTTAAATGCAGTTGATGAACAGCAACATCTGCACTGACTTGTAAACCATATTTTTTAGCTTGATGTATTTTAATGACTGAACGCTTGCAACTTAATTGCCCAAAATGTACACGACACCCCGTCAACTCAACTAACTCTAAACACTGAGCCAAAGCTATCGTCTCCGCAGCTTCAGGTATACTAGGCAAACCATAACGTGTTGCAAAAAAACCTTCATGCACACA
Source organism: uncultured Methylococcaceae bacterium (assembly GCA_903903765.1). GTDB lineage: Bacteria > Pseudomonadota > Gammaproteobacteria > Methylococcales > Methylomonadaceae > Methylobacter_C. Next base: position 4,432 of record CAIVAH010000322.1, on the reverse strand, counting down.
GCCATTATTTCCTAACCAATAATCGTTGGGGCGAAACATAACTAATAGATCATGACTTGCAGCATATTCTAATGCTCGCCTTAATATCAATAAATTTCTTACCGGTTTATTCGCATTTCCCACAGCGACACACCCCGCCTGTTTCAAAGAAAGCATGGAACTTAACTCTGTACCCTCTAGTTTTTGAGTTAAAGCAGCAATAGGATATATTTTTGGATAATCAGCTTTTTTAGCCAAATCTTTTATAAGCTCAGCAACTGCAGATGTATCAATGACTGGATTAGTATCAGGTTGTAAACACATGGTAGTAATACCCGCACTCAAAGCAGCTGCAGATTCACTTCTAAACGTTGCCTTACGACTTTGACCTGGTTCACGTAATCGTGTACTTAAATCTATAAACCCAGGACTAACTACTTTATTTTCTGCTTCAATAATTTCATCCGCTTTAAATCCGGCAGGCTCATTTGTAATCGAAGCTATTTTTCCATCAGAGATGTAAACATTTCCTATACGATTTATTTTATTAACTGGGTCAATGAGTAAACCATTTTTAATATAAATATTCTTCATCCTACATTACCTTGCTTTTGCATAGCCATTGCCATAACAGCCATTCTTACCGCAATACCATTACTGACTTGTTTAAGTATGACTGACTGGGGGCCATCAGCAACTTTAGATTCAATTTCAACACCACGATTAATGGGGCCAGGATGCATGACAATAGCATCAGGTTTGGCAATCTTTAATTTATCTTGCGTTAACCCAAAACATTTAAAATATTCACTTTCGCTAGGTAATAATGCCGATGTCATTCGCTCTTTCTGTAACCTCAACATAATAATAACGTCAATATCTTTTAAACCCGCATTTAAATTATGAAAGACCCGAACCCCCATACTTTCGACATGGGCAGGTAATAATGTTTTCGGCGCTATCACCCTAACTTCTGCGACACCTAAAGTGTTTAATGCTTGTATTTGAGAGCGAGCTACTCTTGAATGTAAAATATCACCAATGATAGCGACTTTTAAGGATGAAAAATCTTTTTTGATTTGTCTAATGGTAAACATATCTAGCATTGCTTGAGTAGGGTGCGCATGTTGACCATCACCCGCATTTATCACGCTAATATGCGGAGAGGTTTGTTGTGCAATAAAATGGGCTGCACCACTAATACCATGACGAACGACAAACATATCTACAAACATAGCTTCTAAGTTTCTTATGGTATCTAATAAACTTTCACCCTTAGAGGTTGACGATGTCGCAATACTCATACTTAAAACATCTGCAGACAATCTTTTTGCAGCTAATTCAAATGTTGTTCTTGTACGCGTACTATTTTCAAAAAAAAGATTGACAATGGTCTTTCCACGCAACAATGGGACTTTTTTAATTTGCAAATCATTAACGCCAACAAAAGACTCCGCAACATCTAATAGCTCGGTTAATAAGCTTTTTGGTAAACCATCAATACTTAAAAAGTGCTTCAGTTTACCTTCAGTATTTAATTGAATATTATTCATATCTCTTAAAGTGCCAAATCTAATGTTTGTAACTCAATAATCAAAGGATCAGGGCCCATTAATTTAATTCTTTGTGTCGAATTCAATTCAATACTTATACCAAAACAATCTGGTGCTAAAGGAATTTGCCTGCCATCTCGCTCAATCAAGACGGCTAGTACTACCTGATTTGGCCTACCGTAATCAAAAATCTCATTCAAAGCGGCTCTAACTGTTCTACCTGTATAAAACACATCATCCACCAATATAATATCTCGCCCTTCAATCTGAGAAGGCAATTGGCTGGGCTTAACATTGGGATGTACGCCAATTTGAGAAAAATCATCTCGATAAAATGAAATATCTAATAACCCTAAAGGCTCGCTTATATTAAGTCTTCGATGAAGATGTTCTGCAATCCAAACACCACCTGTACGTATACCAATCATCAAGGGATTTATTAATTGTCTTTGGGCAATAATTTTTATTAAATCCGTCTCAAGACTACTCAATAAATGATTTATCTCTAACACTGAAACTATCCTTTTGTATGGTCATTTAACCATGATTGTAAAATTAATTGCGCAGCCAACTGGTCCTGTACTTCCCATAGCTTAGTAGCTGTTACGTTTACATCATCAAATAACATTTGTTTAGCCTCAAATGTCGACAATGTTTCGTCTTGCTTATAAACAGGTAATTGATAACGCCCCTCTAATTGATGACAGAATTTTATTATTCTTGGGGTAACTGGATTATCAGATCCATCCATTTGTCTAGAAACACCAACCACAAGCCCAGTAGGCCGCCACTCTTTAATGAGATGACTGATAATTTGCCAATCAGGACTTTGATTAATAGAACGAATCGTTTGTAAAGGACTCGCAGAAAAGGTAATTGTTTGACCAACAGCAACACCAATTTTCTTATATCCAAAATCAAAACCCAGATAGGTTCCTTCAATATCGTGGGGTTGATAGCTGTTAACCATGACCCGCATTTACTGTTAATAAATTAATATCAACGCCTATTTCTTTAGCTGCCTGATGCCAACGATAATTTAATGGCGATTCGAATAGAATATTTTTATTAAATGGCGTATTCAACCAAGAATTTTCTAAAAACTCTTTTTCTATTTGACCTTGTCCCCAACCTGCATAACCCAAAGCTACAAAATAATTCTTTGGGCCTTTATCTTCCGCAATTGCTTCAATAATATCTCTAGACGTGGTCAAAGCAATGGTGTTTGATACATTCATTGATACGTCCCAACTTTCACCCGTAGTATGTATTACAAATCCTCTATCTTGCTGTACAGGCCCCCCAGCATAAACCATAGCCTCAGATGCTATCGAAGAAGTAACATTAATATCCATTTGCTTAAAAACTTCACCTAATTTCATATCAGCAGATCTATTTATTACAATCCCTAAAGCACCTTCTGAATTATGCTGACACAAATAAGTAACCGTATGAAAAAAATTAGGTTCTGATAATCCCGGCATCGCAATTATAAATTGATTATTAAGATAATTAGTGTGCTTCATCTATTCATATTTTTTTGATAAAAACTAATGTGTATTAAGACCTGATTCATCTGAAAATGTCCAAACTCGTGTTATTGAGAAAACATTTGTTTCTTTAACTATTTCAGAGGGTAATGGCGGAAAAGGAGCACTCATCAACACAATTTTTTTTGCCGCTTCATCCAATTCAAAATTACCCGATGATTTATTAATTCGAATAGCAGAAATACTACCGTCAGATTTAATTTCCACATCCAATATTAATGATCCAGAAAAATTCTTCTTATTAGCAAAAGCAGGAAAATTAAGATTACCTGTTCTTTCCACTTTAGCTTCCCAATCCTTAATATATTGATTAGCAATATATTTGTGAGTACCTATAGTTTCTACCGCTTTTATTTTAGTTTGCTCTTCCAAGAACTGACTAGCCCTAATTTCAGACCCAAGCTGACTTATTTGCTGCTGTAAAGACTCTGCTGTTAATTGAGGCATGTTAATATTTGAAGGGTCAATTGTATCAGTTTTATGAGGCGCTTTATTTGATTTAACCAGCCTATATTGATCAGAAACGTTTTTATTATTTACTAACTTTTTAGGAGTAACTATGTTTTTTTGCTTAGTTCTAAACTCAGAGCCCTCATTGTTATTTGTAGCCTTTTTTTCAGTTATATTTATATCTGCTTTTCTCGGCATCAACTCAGGCTTTGATAATTGAGTAACTAAATCTAATTGATTTTGTTGCGCTAAATAATCTATTTTTTGTGGAGGAGGTGTTTGAGAATTATCAATCAAAGTAATGATAATCGGCTCGCTTTTATTTTCATCAACAACAGAAAACTTAACACCCGATATCAGAATAATATGAAAAATTAAAACTATAACTAAAGCAATTAAAAAATTATTTGCATCAGAACGAAATATCGCTCGTATTATCATAATTATGACAATGTTTTTTCAATATGATCCATCAAAAGTCCTGCTATATTGAGTCCAAATTGATTATCCAGTTCTTGGACACAGGTAGGACTGGTTACATTGATTTCAGTTAACTTATCACCAATAACATCCAGCCCTACAAATACTAACCCCTTCGCTTTTAAAGTAGGCCCCACCTGCTTCGTGATCCACCAATCTTGCTCCGTTAAAGGTCGACCTTCAGCACGTCCACCCGCAGCTAAATTTCCGCGCGTTTCTCCTTGCGCAGGAATACGAGCTAAAGCGTAAGGCACGGCCTCACCATTAATCATTAAGATCCGTTTATCACCGTCTTTAATTTCAGGCAAATATTTCTGAGCCATGACGTACCGACTGTTATATTCAGTCATTGTTTCTAAAATCACACTTAAATTGGGATCTTCTTTACGCAAGTGAAAAATAGAGGTACCACCCATGCCA
>CAIVAH010000321.1 GCA_903903765.1 uncultured Methylococcaceae bacterium | reverse complement strand
TGCCGGCTTTGATGGAATACGTAAAGCGCTATCGGGCTAAATTAAACTTTAACCACCGCTTAACAAAAATTGATGGCCCGGCTAAAAAAGCCTGGTTTACCGTTAGCGATGCCGACGGCAACACTTCGACGCTAGAGACCACCTTTGACATGATCCATGTGGTACCGCCGCAACAAGCGCCGGACTTTATTCGTGCCAGTACTTTGGTCGATGCCGCCGGTTGGGTGGACGTCAGTCAAGACACCTTGCAGCACAAACGCTATCCCAGCATTTATGCATTGGGTGACGTGACCAATTGCCCCAATGCTAAAACCGCAGCGGCGGCGCGTAAACAAGCACCGGTGGTCGCCACCAATGTCTTGTTCGATTTGAATAAAGGCCAACACCGTGCCGCTTACGATGGCTACGGCTCTTGCCCATTAACGGTGGAGCGCGGCAAAATTGTCTTAGCCGAGTTTGGTTTTGGCGGCCGCTTAATGCCGAGTTTCCCTAAGTGGTTTATCAACAGCCAACAACCATCCCGTTTAGCATGGATTTTAAAAGAGCGTATTTTGCCGCCTATTTATTGGTGGGCCATGCTCAAGGGCAGGGAGTGGTTGGCCAAACCGATTAAGCTTGATGCTAATAAACCGCTTTAATTTTTTGAGGACAATCTGTGCTTGATCCTATCCATATAAGCCTTTTACTCGGACTGTTTGTTGGCTTTGTGCTGGCCATCACGGGTGCCGGCGGGGCGATACTTTCCTTGCCACTGTTGGTGTTTTTCTTAAACCTCAACATGATAGATGCTGCGCCCATCTCCTTGATGGCCATCACCTTGTCGGCCGGTTTGGCTGCCGCATTAGGATTGCGATCTGGCATAGTCCGCTACAAAGCAGCGACCCTGCTAGCCAGTTTTGGGGTGTTGTGTGCACCGCTGGGCGTTTTAGTCGCCCATCAATTGCCTGAAAAAGTCTTGGCCATATTATTTTCTGTGGTGTTGTTGACCGTGTCGATTCGGTCTTTTCAAAAATTTAAAACGCCGACCCTCTTGATAGGGGACGATTGCGATGACCCAAACGGTTGCGACGACAATGAAAAACCCGAGCCGGCTTGCTCGGTTAATCCAGCCACCTCTAAATTATTTTGGACCGCGCCTTGCACCAAGCGCCTGATTTTAACCGGCGGCTTTTCTGGCTTTTTGTCTGGGCTATTGGGGGTAGGCGGTGGCTTCATTATTGTGCCCACCCTGCACAGCATCAGCAACCTAGAAAGCAAAATGATAGTGGCCACCTCACTGGCTGTAATCAGCTTGGTGTCCATGGTTAGCGCCTTCTCTTATGCCGGCAACGGTACTATTTTATGGCCCATTGCCTTACCGTTTGTTGGGGCGACACTGGTAGGCATGCTGCTTGGTAGAGCGCTGCACGGCAAAATCCCCAGACACATTAGCGTGCTGATATTTGGCATGCTCTCTGCCACTATTGCCATTTTTATGTTGGTTAAAACGCTAGTGGGTTTCTGATTAGCTAGCCTACTTATTTTTAAGCAACCCGAAATAAAGATTGATATTCCCGTTAAATCCATTAAAAATAAGGTCCCATTAAGGAGATAAAAAATGAAACCGGAAATCGCCCAAAAAAGTCCCTATGCAGTTGCCGTTGAAAGCGGCAAAACCTACTATTGGTGTTCCTGCGGGAAAAGCAAAACCCAACCATTTTGCGATGGTGCGCATCATGGTAGCCCATTCTCCCCCGTGGCATTTACCGCCACTGAAAATAAAACGGTGTATTTCTGCGGATGCAAAATCACCGCTAACCAACCTTTTTGCGATGGGGCACACAGCAAACTGTAAACACGAATAAATACTTGAGTAGGCAAAAAGAAGGGTCGCGTTAGGCGGCCTTTTTTTGGTTTATCGAATCGAGAGAATAAAAGTGCTAGGCATAAAAAAGCCCACATGTCTGTGAGCTAAATTTTATTGGTGCCGGCGAAGAGACTCGAACTCTTACGACCTAAGTCACAACCACCTCAAGGTTGCGTGTCTACCAATTCCACCACGTCGGCCATACATCGTGATTATAGCGTATTTGTGAGGCCTATTACCAAAACTGCCGTTCCAAAGCGCCGAACCAATAATGTCTTATGGGGCATACAACATCGGGTTGTAAAACACTAGATTAACTAGGGTTCTAATCTTTTATTTTTTATATGTTTAGTTGGCATGTTTACCATTGGGCAATTAATCTACTTAACTAAAAAACATTTTTTGCGAAACGAACCCAATTTAGCACCAATATATTTTTACTATATTTAACAATTAAACATTTTAATCTAGCTTGTAGGGATCTGATGACGCCCTTTATCAGCTTGATAATTGCTAGTTTTAAAGTTTAGTTTGATAAGCATTATTTTATGAGGTAAGACATTGCCAGGATTTCCCAAACCAACAGATATAAAAAAAGCCCACATCGCTGTGAGCATGATTTTATTTGTATTGGAGACTGGAATCGAACCAGTAACACGCGGATTTTCAACTAACGCTGGCGCTATTTTCCTAATAAAATCAATGGTATATTTTTAGTGTGTAATAAAGTGTGTAGTGATTGAAGTTGATTACCGTTACTTAAACGACGGTTAGCATAAAAAGCTCAACCCCTTTGAGAGTTGGGCTTTTGATTCATTATGCCGTGTTTCCTAGTAAAGCCTATTCCGACACCAACGAGCAAACAAGACGCAATTGTATCTTTCTTGCCTTATTTTACTGTTTCACGATAGCGGCAATTCCACCACGGTAATAAGGCGCGGAGAACAGCACTTTTTTCGAACGGTCTTCGGTAATCGTAATGCAGGCCCCTATCATATCTACCTTGCCAGCGGCCAGTGCTGGGATCATGGAGCCGAACTCCATATTAACGACCTCTAATTTCTTATTCAGTTTTTTCGCGACCAACGCTGCCAGCTCTATATCAATGCCTACCACTTGTTGAGATCCATCCACGAATGAGAAGGGTTCGGTAACTGCTGAGGTACCAAATTTCAATACGCCATTGCTGCCCGTTTCAATACCCGGCATAGGGCTTGGCGCACCTTCAGTAGGCAGCCAGCGCTTAATCATCGCATCGTATTCGCCGTTGGCTTTCATCTCTTCTACAACCGTGTCTATCGCCGCCTTAAGGGATGGATCATTTAATCGGACAGCAAACCCATAATCGTCATGGGTAATCATGTCCGGCAGCACCATTAATCCTGGGTTTTTCCCAGCAATATTTTTTAACACCGGTTCGTCGTATGCTGCCGCATTAATTTTCCCTTGTTTTACTGCTATCGCCGCATCAAGGATCGAGTTGTAATATTGAAATTTAGCCTTTGAGAATTTAGATAAAACCAGTGAGTCCGCTACAGTACCGGTGGGAACGCCAAATTCTTTGCCATCAAGCTGACTAAGTTGGGTGATTTTTTCTTTTTGGGTGCTATCGCATCCGATTAACGTAAATAGCATTACAGTGCTTAAAGTCACAAAGGTCAGCAGTCGTGTCAATTTCATAATGGATTACATCCTTTTTGGTAAAAGCAGTAGTGATCTAAGTCGTAAATAAGGCAATTTAGAACTAATTAATAATTTAGGTTAAAAGAATTTTAAACTAAATTCCTCTTTCTTCGCTAAAAGATTTATGATTGATTTATTGGTGTTTCATCGAGCATAGATGAAACAAAAAATGTGAACATAACTAAACCAGTTTGCCATGAATACCAGCCAAAAAAATAGTATAGAAATTATATTGAACGGACACTTGGATGAGATAGCTAATTTAGCTTCTGCGCTCGATCGCTTTTGTGATGATGCGATTATGAGCGACTTAGTGAAAAATCAAATCAATTTGGTGCTTGAAGAGCTTTATACCAATACCGTTAATTATGGATTGGTCGGTATAAGTAATGGACAGGTCATCATCAATTTATTGGCACTTAATAATCAGTTAGAAATACGCTATCAGGATAATGGTATTGCATTCAACCCTCTGGAAATGGCTGATCCTGACTTAATGTTAAGCTTAGATGATAGGCCTATAGGCGGGCTAGGGGTTTTTTTCGTCAAAGCAATGACTGACAATGTGACTTATTCAAGGGTGGGTGAGTGGAATCAATTGCTCATGCACAAAAGTTTGTAATTAAAAAATTAAGTTGACGTTATGGTCGGTGATGCATTAAGCATCTGCCTGAGCTGCCAAAGTATGCGCTCATAAACACGGGTGCTGACAAATAGCGATTTTCGTGTGGCTATGTTACCACCTGACTCCGCGAGCAAGGTGTTGCGAATCGTGTCCATCAGTTGGCTTTTATCCGATGTCAGCTCCAATAAAAATTCGTCATTTTCATGACTGCTAGATGTTTCTTCCATTAGCGTTAAAATCAGATGCAAGCTCTCTATTATTGATCCACTTAAGCCATCTTTAAAATTTTCCGTTTCACTAACGGTGGTAGTAAAACTATGCAAGGATCCCAATAGAGATATGATGGCTTCATTGTTACTTTGCAGTTCTAACACTGCAGACATTTCTTTGCCAAGCTCATGTTGGGAAATCTCGTCAATAAAGTGTTTGATTTCATTTGCCAGCGACATATTTGCTTCGTTTCTGACTGCTACAGGCATGCAATCTGGGCTAGGGTTTCTGAGTGGTTCTAAATACAACGATAGGTTAGATACTAAGCGTTCTTGCTCTTTCTTTATCAAACTAATAGCAATGTCAGGATCGTCAATTGCTTCGGGATAGATGTATTTAGGTTTGGCTAAGGAGTCTTCTTCTTTTTCTGGAAATAATTTGCTTAATAGGCTAATAATTTTTTTCTGAAATAGGCCTACTACTAGAGCCCCGCTTATTTGCAGCACTAAATAAATGACCGATATTTGAAAAGCGATGCGGCTTTGTTCGTTGAGCTGACTCGCATCATAGCCTGATATAGAAAACAAACTAGGCAACAAAATAAAAATTGGCATGATTAGCAATACGCCACTTAGTTTGGTTAAAAATTGATAAAAAGATAGCTGTTTTTGAATGCCAGTAAGATGAGAGGTGATAAATAGCAAACTCAATCCTGAGCCAAGATTCGCGCCAAACACTAATACTACAGCAGCTTCAAAGGGGATGATTTTCGACAAGACCAGCGTGATCCCTATGATGGTAACGGTTGATGCGGATTGAGTAATCACGCTAAAAAAGAGCCCAATAATGAAACAGATCGCTGTGGTTTCTGATGCGAATTGAATAAAGTCTTTAATCCATTGAGATTCCCTCAACAAATGACCACCATCTTTAATCATGCCTAGCCCTAATAGCAATATACCCAGCGCTAATAAAATGGCTACCAAATACTTCACTTTTTCAATTCGATCAAAATTGAATAAATTAGACAGCCCGACAATCGCAATGAGAACCAAGCCGGCTAAGCGTATATCAATGGACACCAGAAACACCAATAGCGAGCCGCCCACGCTAGACCACGCGATGATGTTTAAGGCATTTTTAAACTTTAGTGCACCTGAATTTACCAGGCCCATGCAAACAAAGGTAGAGCCGCTGGTGCTTTGCGTTAATGCGCCTAGCGCAGTACCAACGAAAGCTGCGCTAGTATAGCTTCCCGTCATTTTTGCAAGCATTAAACGAAGTTGCTTTCCAGCGAGGGGTTTCATGCTGGACGACAAAAAATGCAGCCCTGTTAAGAACAGCCCCAGTCCTGCCAATGTGGAAATGAACTCGTTCATACAGTTATTGATTTTTCGTACTGCGCAGAATGTTGTACAAGCTAAAACCGCTTATGCTAAGGGAGATGAATAGAATAATTAAAACAAATTTTCTTAGGATTAAATAGCGGTTATCTATCTCTAATTTTGTCTTTACTACTTGCTCATTTTTTATTTTAGAAAAGTTAGTAAAAAGCATGTCTATATCCTTTTCTAAGGAGCGGTCTATGCCTTTTACGCTGGCGTCTATTTTTTGCATACCTTCATAACTTTCTAGTGAACCCTGAGTGAGTTTCTCTTTGTATAAGCGCCCCAACTCCTCGTGCTCAAATCGCACTATTTCTATGGCCTGGCATGTGTTTTTGGTGTGAATGGTGGTGCAAATTTTCTGGGATTGCCTAAGGTGATACGCGACCTTATTTTCTTGATCTTCAAATTTTGAAAAATATTTAGCCTTATCTTCGCTCTTATGCCCTCTAAGCAAGATGTTTTTCCATTCCTGCACTTGAATTTTAAAATTAATTTGTGCTTTTAATGCCTCGTTTTCTAATAGGTTGTTATCTTCTGTTAATTTTGCGCCATCTAAGTAGACATGGTTCATAGACCAAATCGAAAAAAGCGACATAATACCTATAAAAATAAGCAGACCTACCCACGTCCAAGCAAATGAAATGATATTTTTTCGAAAGGCAGCATTAAAGTTAATGGTCATAATTTTTTCAATTAAAAAAATAAAAAAGTGGCTTATCAATTAACACTTTATGATAGCTTTGTGAAGAAAAAATGACAAAATCATGACAAGCTAAAAGAAGAGTGCCGATTCCGCATCATGCTTATTTTTTTATCACGATATTGAATATATTTTTGTTATTTTCACTTATGTAATTAATCTTGCTGGAGAAACTCTTGATTAGATTCAAGCCGATTTCATCTGGCAGGCTGTTGCTTTCTAAAAAGTTAAATGGTTTGCCATCGGCTTCGCACTTTAACTCCAATACTTCGGTTTTTTCTGAGTAGGCCACGGTCAGGACAAGTTTTATATTGCTTAAGTAGGGTTTATATATGAGCAACAGTTCTTCAATAATTAGTAATAAGTTATCTCTTAATTTTTTAGCTAAGAACTGTTTTTCACAGAACAATTCTACTTCGGCGTTTAGGGCATACAAATCATAGTCTTGTGATTGAATAGTAAAGGTCAAGTTTCTGATGCGATTAATGAATGCCTTGGTCCGCTCTTTTTGAGGGGCATCAAAAATTTGTTCCGGGCTGCCTTCTTCATAAATGAGTCCCTGGTCCATGTAAAAAACCCGGTTGGATACGTCCCTAGCAAAGGCCATTTCATGGGTCACAATTGCCATGGTCATGCCTTCTTTGGCTAAACGGCGAATTACCGATAGAACCTCACTAACCATAGTAGGGTCTAGGGCGGAGGTTGGTTCATCAAATAAAATAATTTCAGGTTCCATGGCCAAACATCTTGCAATAGCCACCCTTTGTTTTTGACCGCCAGACAATTCATCCGGGTAGCTATCGGCTTTCTCTGCCAAGCCAACTAAGCGTAACAGCTCCATGGATTTTTTTTCTGCTTCTGATTTGCTAATGCCTTTTAACTTAATCGGGGCTAGGGTCAAATTTTCTAATACCGATAGATGAGAAAATAAATTAAAAGACTGAAATACCATGTTCATTTTTTGGCGTATTTTTGCCGCATTGGTTTTCTTATCTAATATGTCTTCGCCATCTATGCTAATGGATCCGCTGGTTGGTTGATCAAGTAAGTTTAGGCAACGTAAAAAAGTACTTTTACCTGTCCCTGAAGGACCAATGATGGAGACCACTTCGCCTTTCTTAATTTCTGTGGAGATGTCTTTTAATACAGTTAAATCGCCGTATTTTTTCGAAAGGTGTTCAACTTTTATCATGATTTAGATCTCAATTGACGTTTGTATTTTGGATCGGTAATTTTTTCTAAGTAATCCAGAGCTTGCATAAGAACCCATGAAATTAAGAAATACAAAATCGCAATCATGATGAGCGGAAAAAATGCATCAAAGGTTCGGCTTCGAATGATATCGCTGGCCTTGGTGAGATCTTGCACCGCAATGTAACCAACTATAGAGGTCATTTTTACCAGTGAAATAAACTCACCTTTATAAATAGGTAGTATTCTTCTAACTGTTTGGGGAAGAATTATGTAGATAAAGGTTTTTAATTTATTAAACCCCATCGCAATCCCAGCTTCCATTTGACCTTTTTCTATCCCCTCGATACCGCTTCTAAAAATCTCAGCGGCATAGGCACCAAAGTTCATACCAAACGCTATAGTGGCGACAATAATCGGATTGATATTAACTGAGCCAAATACCACATAAAAAATTAGCATCAAAATCACTAGCACGGGGGTTCCACGTAATATGCTGATATATATTTTTGCGGGTATGTTAAAAATCTTATTTTTAGACATTCTTAAAAAGCAAATGATGCCGCCCAAGAATGTTCCCAATAATGTTGCAAGTATTGAGATAATGACGGTCGTTTTGAATCCATCCCATAAAAGCAAATAACGCTTTTCAGCGATGATATTGCTTTGAAAACTATCTACCACTCCACGCCAAAATGCAGGGGCCTCTAAAACATTCTCTTTTTCATGGCTATATGCCGCAATATTCTTTTTTAGCCCAAAGAATTGCATGTTTATTTCATAAAATTGGTCACCAAAATCAACTTTTGCCTTTCGTTCATCAGTTATGTTTAGTGTCATACCAATCATATCTATTTTCCCAGCTGCAAGCGCAGGAATAAGACTTCCAAATTCCATATCATCAAATCTAACCTCTTTACCAAGGTATGCTGCAAATCGTTTTGTAAGTTCTGGATTAAAGCCGATTAATTGATTATCTTTAATAGACGCAAATGGAAGTCCGGCGTCACTAACATGACCTACAACCAGCACACCATTTTTGTTGGGCGTATTAATTAAAGGCATTTTAATGTCACCTTTTTTTAACCAGCGTGCAATCATTTCATCATAGGTCCCATTTTCCTTAAGCCCCGCAAAGAATTTATTATATTGATCTCGGAGCTCAGTATTCTTTTTATTAAATGCATAACCCACTGGAAGGGGTTCAAAAGTATCGCCAAAAAATCCAAGTGTTGAATCTTGGCGAAGCATTTCAATTAACAATTCCTTAGCGAATATAGCTATGTCAACTTTTTCGGATTTAACAGCTACAATAAGATCAGATGGGGATTTGTATTGCATAATTTCTGAATCTGGGAAGTGCTTGTGTGCATATACGTCATGCGTTGAGCCTAACAAAACTCCAATTTTTTTGTTTTTTATATCCTCTATGGAATTGAAAAGCTTGTCATTTTTAGCCATCCCTTTTTTATTTTGATCGGTTTGAGTAATCACAGCCATCTTTGATTTTAAAGCAAAGGCATGGGTGGCCATTGCATAGTAGGCGTTAGAAAATGCAATTTGTTTTTGTCTCTCAGCGGTAACGTAAATGGAGCTGGCAATCATGTCTGCTTTGCCGCTTGAGACAGCCGATATTAGGCTGCTAAAATCCATATTGGTAAAACGAATTTCTTTGCCTTCAAATGCGGCAAACCGTTTGCTTAGTTCAATATCAAAACCCACTAATTCATTATTTTTTACTATAGTAAATGGCAGGCCCGCATCGCTTACCCCAACTACTAGCAAGCCATTTGATTGGTTACCTTTAATTTCAGGCATGGTGGTTTCGCCTTTAATTATCCAGCGATTAACCATTTCATCGTAAACCCCGTCCTCTTTAATTTTGGCCAGGAAAAGATTAAATCGGTCTTTAAGCGCCGGATTTTTTTTATTGAAGCCTATGCCAATATCAAAAGAAAACAGGGGCTTGTCGAGCATGCCTAGTGTTGCATCCCCTTGCAATACATTTCTTAGTGGGTCGGCGTCGTAAAGAGCGGCATCAACTTTATCCGTTTTAACCGCTAAGATAACGTCTGCAGGAGACTTAAACTGTAAAACCGTGGCATTGGGAAAATTTTTAGTGGCGTAATCTTCATGTGCGGAGCCCATTAAAACGCCAATTCGCATTTCTTTTAGGTCGTCAATGTTAGACAGGCGAGCCGGCCCTGCATTTAGCTGGCCTTGCTGGGGAAGCGCATGCGACTGGACGGGTAAAATCATAGCCAGTGACAATAAGAAAATTTTAATCATAGTTCTCATACCTTGATATATTATTTACGTTTAATGTAACATATTTATATATGTAGCTTAAATTAGGCTATAACCTTTTTTTAATGTATATTTTTACTGAGTTTTTCAATAATATTATTTCAGAGATACCAGACATGTTAGAAATTACAAGCGAAATGGTAAGTGGCGTGTTAGTTGTTAAGTTAACTGGCCGTCTAGATGGCATTACCTCAAAAACATTCAACGATAAAATGGCTGAGCCTGATTTTTCC
>CAIVAH010000320.1 GCA_903903765.1 uncultured Methylococcaceae bacterium | reverse complement strand
CGTAATAAAGATACTGGTTACTTCACCATTACTGGCCGTATTGATGATGTATTGAACGTTTCTGGTCACCGCATGGGAACTATGGAAATCGAATCTTGCTTGGTGGCTAATCCATTAGTTGCTGAAGCCGCAGTGGTTGGTCGTCCAGATGAGCTCACTGGTGAAGCGATTTGCGTATTCGTGGTTCTAAAAGGCGGTCGCCCAACAGGTGATGAGGCTAAAAAGCTTGCAACGGAATTGCGTAACTGGGTTGGTAAAGAGATTGGTCCAATTGCTAAGCCAAAAGATGTACGTTTTGGTGATAACTTACCTAAGACCCGTTCGGGCAAGATCATGCGCCGTCTATTGCGTGTAATCGCGAAGGGCGAGGAAGTCACTCAAGATACCTCTACGCTAGAAAACCCAGCGATTTTGGATCAACTCAAAGAGTCTCTCTAAGCTGTCTTCATGGGGGTTTGAGACGAACCCCTTTCGGCAATCGTATAATCAACGGTTCCGGAAGGGTGGATGAGCGGTTTAAGTCACACGCCTGGAAAGCGTGCGTAGGTTAATAGCCTACCGCGGGTTCGAATCCCGCCTCTTCCGCCAGTAGTATAAAGTCCTTGTAAATCAATGGTTTACGAGGACTTTTTTTTATTGTTTCAACCCATGTTTTCAACCCATATGTTAGGTTAGTTTGTTCACACTAAGAACAAACTTGTAATCCCCTCCAGAACCTTTACCTTCCACCACCTTTAGAACGCATTTAAAAGGGGTATGGAGATGAAAAAAGTCTGTTTGTATTGTCGAGTCTCAACTACACATCAAACGTCTGAGAATCAACTCATAGAACTTCGAGCAGTAGCGCAGCGTATGGGTTATGAAATCGTCTCAGAGTTCATTGATAACGGTATTTCGGGCGCCAAATCAAGAAAAGATCGACCTGCACTAGATGAAATGATGAAATTGGCAACTCAACGTAAGTTCGAAATGGTCTTATGTTGGTCAATCGATCGTCTAGGTAGGAGTCTTCAGCATCTAGTTGAAATACTCAATGAACTTCAAGCAATGAAGATTGATCTGTTCTTTATGCAACAGGGGATGGATACAACAACACCCAGTGGTCGAATGATCTTCTCAGTATTTGGAGCAATAGGGGAGTTTGAGAGAAATCTAATAAGAGAAAGAGTTATTGCAGGACAGCAAAGGGCAAAAGCATCAGGCACCCATATCGGGCGCCCAACAAAGATGAACGATGGGATGAGATCTGCGATTAAGGTAATGCACCAAAATGGGATGAGTATTCGTCAGATAGCTAAATCATGCAAAGTAGGAATCGGGACTGTTTATTCAGTGCTCTAGACGGTCTTGGATCCAAGTGCTCTAGAGGGTAAACCCGATATTGAGGATGGCCGTCATGAAGTCGACTTAAGCAATAAGTTAGACTACTTGCGTAATCATAATATTTTTAATAATAATCATAAATTTACAGCACACTAGAGCGATTACTCGTGGGAGATTGAATTGAAAAAAATTATTTTTTTATTGTTTATATTTTTGAGTGGGCATACATATGCAGACAACGTATTTAATTGCTCAAATCCCACAAGCAATCTTGAGCAATTAATATGCTCAGACCCTACTCTAGCAAATCTTAATGGTATTAATAACGAAGCTTATGCTAAATCTATTTCATTAGATTTACAAACTTCATCGGATATTAGCAAAGATCTATATTTCAATTTAAGAAAATGTAACGATGAGAAACAATGCTTAGCCTCTGCTTATTCTGAAGCAATTAACAGTTATAGAGCGGTGATCGTAGCAAACACAAAGCCTGTTGTAGAAAAGGTTGAAGCTCCACAAGTTTCAAATGAACCTGCTGCGGATAATGTACCAAAAGAATCATCTAACTTTCTAGCGCAACTTACTGGAACTCCAGCTTTAATTGCATTGGGAGCAATCATAGCGTTAGTTGCCTTAATCTATTTTATTAAAACTAAGTCAAGTGGAAGTGTAGGCAGTAGTGTTGGGTCTAATACGAGCGGAAGTAGGGGGATTATTTCTGCAGATGACGCAAAGAAATATTTTGACTATCCATCAAAGGTAAAGTTGATGTGGTACTCAATATTGGCAGTCGTTATCCCAGGTTACATGGCAGTAGGAATGGGAATTACACAAGCATGGTTAGGGGTATTTGTTCTTATTGCGGCTGCCGTCATTATTTACATGACTAGTGTTAAGGGCGTTTGTTCAGATCAAGATATTGAAGCAGCCTACGAAAATTTTGCCATTACAACGGAAGATAAGGCGATTACAGCTTTAAATGTTTCAAAAAGTGATTTGATCAGGGCAACAGATTGGTTTTGGTATGTTAGCAGTGGAATTCAAGGTCACGAAAAAAGATATCGTGATGGTGAGGATGGCATCAATAGAGCAAACACTAGATCTTTCTTATTGGTAATGTACGGCGAACATCAAATCATGTCTTACGAGGTTGATTTCAACATTGAGGCTGATGCTCGCAGTAAGTCAAATAATTCAGAATGGTTCTATAAAGATGTAGTTGGCGTTGAGGTAGGGCCGGACGATAAAGGAGATGAGATGTTCATACTTAGGACCTCTGGCGGCGCAAAATCATTGCCAATGCAGAAATCTGGATCGAGTGACATGGCTGATAGTGAGAAGGCGCAGGGAGTTATGAATTCCATCAGAGCAATGTTGCGCGAGAAAAAGCAATAGATATATCCGTTAAATATTTTTATAACCAGCTTAAAAAGGAGTTGAAATGTCAGTTATAACTGCACAGGACGCAAAGAAGTATTTTAGCTACCCTACGATGGTGAAGTACATGTGGTATTCAATAATTGGAGCAATCATTGCGGGTTATTTAGCAGTAGGACAGGGCATTACACAAGCATGGTTAGGTGTGCTAGTTCTTGGTGCTGCGGCTGTATTAATTTATATGAGTGGTGTTAAGGGTGTATGTACAGATCAAGATATTGAGGACGCTTATGCAAATTTTGCTATTAGAACCGAGGATAAAGCATTGGCGGCGTTGAATATCACAAAAAATGATTTAATTAGAACAACCGATTGGTTCTGGTCTGTGAGCGGGGGTATTCAAGGTCACGAAAAAAGATATCGTACTGGCAAAGATGGCGATATCAGAGCAAATACCAGATCTTTCTTATTAGTGATGTACGCAGAAAACCAAATTATGTCTTACGAGGTTGATTTCAACATTGAGGCTGATGCTGTAAGCAAGTCAAACAATTCGGAGTGGTTCTATAAAGATGTAGTTGGCGTTGAGGTGGGACCCGATGACAGGTCTAATGCGGATGGTGGCGGCGAGATGTTCATACTCAGGTCATCAGGCGGAGCAAAGTATTTCCCAATGAAAAAATCTGGTTCTAGCGATACGGCTGATGGAGATAAAGCGCAGGTGGTTATGAACTCTATCAGAGCAATGTTGCGCGAGAAAAAAAGATAAGTTTAGAAGATGATTGAAGGATTTAATTGTCCAAATTGCGGCGCTCCTGCAGATCATGCAGGAGCAAAACTTTGCACATAT
>CAIVAH010000319.1 GCA_903903765.1 uncultured Methylococcaceae bacterium | reverse complement strand
CGGATCAAGGCGTTGTGCAGGCTATCGGCTCTGGCAAACGTGATGACAGCGGCAAAGTAATCGCTTTAGACGTTAAAGTGGGTGACAAAGTGTTATTTGGTAAATACGCAGGCCAAACCGTTAAGGTTGATGGCGAAGAATTATTAGTGATGCGTGAAGAAGACATCATGGCGATTGTTGAATAATTCAACACATTTATTGCTTGATTGACATTCAATCAAATTAAGAACTATCAGGAGAATTTAAGATGGCAGCAAAAGACGTAAGATTCGGCGACGAAGTTCGCCACAAAATGGTAGCAGGCGTTAATGTGCTTGCGAATGCAGTAAAAGTAACCTTGGGCCCTAAAGGCCGTAACGTAGTGTTAGAGCGCTCTTTCGGCGCACCAACCATCACTAAAGATGGCGTGTCTGTGGCGAAAGAAATCGAATTAAAAGACAAATTCGAAAACATGGGCGCACAAATGGTAAAAGAAGTGGCGTCAAAAACCTCTGATATCGCAGGTGACGGTACAACAACCGCAACCGTATTAGCCCAAGCCATTATCCGCGAAGGCATGAAATCGGTTGCTGCTGGCATGAACCCTATGGATTTAAAACGCGGTATTGATAAAGCCGTGGCTGCCGCCATTGCCGATTTAAAAGCGCAATCCAAACCTTGTACTACCAGCAAAGAAATCGCTCAAGTGGGCGCCATTTCAGCTAACTCTGACGACTCCATCGGTAAAATCATTGCCGATGCCATGGATAAAGTGGGCAAAGAAGGCGTGATTACCGTGGAAGACGGTTCAGGTTTAGAGAGCGAGTTGGACGTAGTAGAAGGCATGCAGTTTGACCGTGGCTACTTGTCACCTTACTTCATTAACAACCAAGACCGACAAATTGCCTTGTTGGACAACCCATACGTGTTATTGCACGACAAAAAAATCTCTAACATCCGCGATTTATTGCCGACATTAGAGCAAGTGGCTAAATCCGGTCGCCCATTGTTAATAATCGCTGAAGACGTGGATGGCGAAGCCTTAGCCACTTTGGTAGTGAATAACATTCGCGGTATATTGAAAACCACCGCTGTTAAAGCACCTGGTTTTGGTGATCGTCGTAAAGCCATGTTGGAAGACATCGCCATCCTAACTGGCGGTACGGTGATTGCCGAAGAAGTGGGCTTGAAACTAGAAAACGTGACTTTAGAAAACCTAGGCCAAGCTAAACGCATTGAAGTTGGCAAAGAAAACACCATCATCATTGATGGTGCCGGTGCAGAAGCCAACATCAAATCTCGCATTGCGCAAATTAAAACGCAAATTGAAGAAGCGACCAGCGATTACGACAGAGAAAAACTGCAAGAACGCGTGGCTAAATTAGCCGGCGGTGTAGCCGTGATCAAAGTCGGTGCAACCACCGAGATCGAAATGAAAGAGAAAAAAGCCCGCGTGGAAGATGCCTTGCACGCTACCCGTGCCGCAGTAGAAGAAGGCATTGTGGCGGGTGGTGGCGTGGCGTTAATTCGCGCACGTGCTGCAATCGCTAAAGTAAAAGGCGACAACCACGATCAAGACGCGGGCGTGAAAATCGTCTTGCGTGCAGTGGAAGAGCCATTGCGTCAAATCGTACAAAATGCTGGTGTAGAGCCATCAGTAGTGGTGAATAACGTGGAAGCCGGTAAAGGCAACTACGGTTACAACGCTGCTAATGAAACCTACGGTGACATGATCGAAATGGGTATTTTGGATCCAACTAAAGTAACGCGTTCTGCCTTGCAAAATGCAGCATCCGTGGCTGGTTTAATGCTAACCACAGACTGCATGGTGGCTGAACTGCCTAAAGACGACGCACCAGCAATGGGTGGCGGCGACATGGGTGGTATGGGCGGCATGGGCGGAATGATGTAAGGCCGTTGGCGGCAAGCAGCCTGTAACAGGGCACTTGTCATAATGGACTTTAATCTAAAGGCTTACGGATTTTTCCGTAGGCCTTTTTTATTGCGGCAAAAAGTACATTAGCTAACGCATTGTGAGCTTATTGTAATGCCAAATCGTACATTACTTGCCGGAAACACCCCATCATAACCGTGCCATTTTCTCTAGTAAGTTGTAACCGCCCAATGACATTACGAGAAAGCTTGAATTGAAGATTACGCACTAAAAATAGATGAAATTCAAGGCGAATTCATAGCCATTCATGCCGCGCTTGCTCGATTGCAGGCTGGGGATTTGTGTTTGATTTTGATCGGCCAGGTGGATGAGGCCTTAGCGCACATCGCTCAACGGGTGGTCGGCTAGTAAGCAAGGCCACTGTGCGTTATATAAAGATAAAAGGCTTACAGTGGTTAATCTGTAAGCCTTTTTTATTGCCGGTATTTGGTGCGCCCGGAGCGATTCGAACGCCCGACCCCTTGGTTCGTAGCCAAGTACTCTATCCAGCTGAGCTACGGGCGCATGTTTGAATTATACTGCATTCTGGGTGCATCTAGAAGGATAATTCACTATATTTTTAATTGAAATAGGTGCTTATCATAGATATTTTAGTTGAAAATTTATTGAATCTACGGAGATATTTAATCAACCTATTACTCTCAAACGGTTCGCATCATATCATATTTTATATTTTTGGCTAGGCCTGCTCAGTGGATAGTTTTATGATCATTTAGCCATCCTGCCTCTTCCAGCGCCAACCTAAATAAACATGATAATTTAGGCAATCACTCAAATTAATCATCAACT
>CAIVAH010000318.1 GCA_903903765.1 uncultured Methylococcaceae bacterium | reverse complement strand
TGACATGCTCGCGGCGATGCGTTTAACGTTATTGACTGCGTTAATCACGGTTCCGCTAAATACCATTTTTGGTGTAGCCGCCGCATGGGCGATTACTCGGTTTGATTTTCGCGGGAAAGATTTTTTAATTACGTTAATTGATTTGCCTTTCTCCGTGTCACCGGTGATTTCGGGCTTGATTTTTGTATTGATGTTTGGCGCACAAGGCTGGCTTGGGCATTGGCTGATGGTCAATGATATAAAAATTATTTTTGCGGTACCGGGCATTGTCCTGGCAACGCTTTTTATTACCTTTCCGTTTGTAGCGCGACAACTCATCCCCTTTATGCAAGAAATGGGCAGTGAGGAAGAAGAAGCCGCGTTATCCCTTGGTGCGAGTGGCTGGAAAATGTTCTTTTTCATTACACTACCCAATATTAAATGGGCGCTACTTTATGGCGTGCTGTTATGTAATGCGCGAGCGATGGGGGAGTTTGGTGCTGTATCGGTGGTGTCTGGGCATATTCGCGGCCTCACGAATACGCTGCCACTTCATGTCGAAGTGAGCTACAACGAATATGACAGCGTCAGTGCGTTTGCGGGCGCCTCCATTTTGGCGGGGCTTGCCATTATGACGCTCATTTTAAAAACGTTGCTTGAATGGAAACAGCAATCCAGTCGACAAAGCCATTAATTTTGATATTTAAGAGCACACCATTATGAGTATTTTACTTTCACACATTAGCAAAAATTTTGGCGATTTTTCCGCGCTGCACAATATTGATTTGGAAATTCCCGAAGGGGAATTGGTCGCATTACTGGGGCCTTCTGGCTGTGGAAAAACGACGCTTTTGCGTATTATTGCGGGTCTTGAACAAGCCGATAGTGGACACATTTTTCTCAATGGTGAAGATAAAACATCGCACCATGTCAGCGAACGTGGCATTGGGTTTGTGTTTCAGCATTATACGCTCTTTCGACACATGACGGTATTTGATAATGTCGCGTTTGGTTTGCGCGTTAAAAAGAAAGCGCATCGCCCCAATGAAGCGATTATTGCCAAAAAAGTTCACGCCCTTTTGGAATTGGTTCAGCTTGATTGGCTCCATGATCGCTTTCCAGATCAACTTTCTGGTGGGCAGCGTCAACGTATTGCGCTTGCCCGAGCGTTAGCCGTTGAGCCTTCTGTGTTGCTACTCGATGAGCCCTTTGGGGCGCTGGACGCGAGTGTGCGCAAAGATTTACGCCAATGGCTGCGTAATTTGCATCATGAACTGAATGTGACCAGTATCTTTGTAACGCATGATCAGGAAGAGGCCATGGAGGTGGCGAGTCAAGTGGTCGTGTTAAATAAAGGTCATATTCAGCAGCAAGGCTCACCTGCAGAGATTTATGATTATCCAGCGAATGTCTTTGTGTCGAAATTTATTGGTCAAACTAATGAATTTCATCTGCATCGGCATACGAGTGATTGGCTAAAACAAACGGGGTTAAATATTCCACAAGAAGCTGACGCTATCGCTCATGTGCGTCCGCACGATATTGAAATAATCAAAGCGGTCGATGAAAATTCACCCATTATCCTCAAAGACTGGCAGCATTTAGGGGCGCTAATTCGTGTTGAATTAACTAAAAAATTACATGAAACCGAACCCAAAACCGTTTATGCAGAAATGCCCAATGAACAGTTTAAGCGTTTGGATTTAAATCGTGGTGACAGAGTCGAATTAAAAATTCGCAATGCACATTGGTTTAACTGATTATGAAGTTAAGTCAGATAGAATTATTGCGTGTCTTGCAGGAAACAAACTTTAGTTTGTCGCAAGCCGCAGAAAAGATGAATATTGTGCAATCGGCAGTCACACGGCAACTGCAATTATTTGAATCTGAAATTGGATCGCCCTTATTTGAGCGTAAGGGAAAGAGATTGGTAGCCATGACGCCACTTGGCCTTCGTATCATGGAGGAAGTCAATGCTATTCATCAGGCGAAAAATAATATTCAGTCACTTGCTTCAGATTATCTTGATAGCAATCACGGTGTTTTACATATTGCCACCACCCATACGCAAGCAAAATATTTTTTGCCTAAACCTATTTTACATTTTAGAGAAAAATATCCCGGGGTGCGAATTTACATAGATGAGGCGTCACCAGAGCAATTGATTGATAAGTTACATACCGGCAAAGCGGATATTGCTATTTGTAC
>CAIVAH010000317.1 GCA_903903765.1 uncultured Methylococcaceae bacterium | reverse complement strand
TTTAGCATTGATATTAAAATGCCCGGTTACAGAGTAATTAATGCTTATGATGATGGTCGTATTAATACGTCAGTGTGTAGACTGCAAGGAGAATTACAAGAATTAGATTTATCATCTAAATCTTATTAAGTACAGGGAGATTGACTTTAACAAAGATCGCTAAGTTAAAGTCAATCAGTAAATTTACAATTCAAATTCTGCTGGATCAACGCCTAATTCTTTTGCAATTTTAGCGGCAATCTTTTTCTCTGCAAAATCAAAAACATCATCCGCAGAAGCAATTGATATAATCATCCGCACTAACAATCTTGCGGCTTCGGTATTAGATTTCATTTTACCTAATGCTTGATAAGCCTTTGCCTCTCCAATATCTTTATCAAATTCTAATTGCCCAACAAAGTCTTGGAAGGCTTTGATCACATCACTTGTAGTAAAAACAGATAAGGCATCATTATTCTCAATGAATTTGATCATTTTTTGTTTTTCACTAGCCGTGATACTACCATCAGCCATGGCAATTAAGGCTGATCCAGCCATTGCCGCATTTAAAAAATCTTTATTTTTAAACTTTAGTGCTTCTGTTTTTAATTCAGTTGCTTTTGTTTTTAATTGACTTAAAAAACTATCAAAACTCATGGTACAACTCCTGATTATATAAGGGGTAAAGGTTTATTTATACGATATTAATTATTTGAATGACAACTCTGCAATGTCTGCAATGGATACTTCTGCTTTTGTTCCATAGCATTGTTGTCTATTAATAATATTTTCTGCCCACTGTTGATGTGTCGCTACCTCACACATCGCATTATGCATTTTAAAAACAGCAGGTGCTTCAGTATGACTAATACTTAAGGCCATTTCATAATCTTCATGATTAACTTTATACGCAGATTCAATTGTAGGGACTTGGCTAGGATGTATCGCAGTTTTACCGATTAAACCATACGCCAAATCAATTTGCATCTCTTTAAGCAGGGTAAACGGGTCATCTAAATATTCAAATACGGGAGCCGACAAAGCAAATCCATACGGCTTAAAGATAGTCACTAATTGGGCAATAATGTGTCCTAAAGGCGTTTCATAGATCGTTGATAAACGTTCTCTTCTTAATCCTAATAGATTCAATAAATCATTACCGCCTACCCTAAGCATGAGTATGTTTTCTAGTAAATCCGACTCTAGCAAACGCTGACATAATGCTGTCATAGTATTAATATTAAAAACTTCTTTAGTCTCCAATGTCGGCATAATCTTAAATGCGGTGCCCTGTAATTGCGCAAAATAAGCGTCAAAAACAGCATCGGTAAACTTAGGTAATACAAAACCATCTATCTTATCTATATCAGGCAATTGTAAAAGCCGATTTAAAATTTCAGGGTTTCTAGCTCGGATAAAACGATACTGAGGGGTTGCCGCATTAAAATCCTCTAGACAATCCCCTAAATACTTTATACAAGACTCTAGTTCCGCTGACGAAACCGCATCTTCCGTACAGAATATCATTGACCGTAACCAAGGATATTTCTCACCATTAGCAATTTCTAAAATATCTCGCCGATTCCCAGGCATATATAAAGGAGCACCTAATTGCCAAGCTGAATAAGATTTCACAGCACGCTTCATGAATGTATCTCTTTGATTAATGCTATCGCTTGATAAGGCATATCACTTTTAAATTGTATTGGTATTGTTTTAGATGCTGCTAACCAACGCAAATGTTGAGTAGCTAAAGAATCTATGTCTTTTAAAATTAACAAACGCGCTTCTCGCCTTAATAAAACCCGAGTCGATTCACCAATGCCCGGTTTAATATAATTTTTATGTGAAACCGCATAGGTATTCATAAGGTCTGTTATAAACTGTTCAGTTGAATGATGCTGTGCCCTAAGAGGCTTGGCCGTTATATAAGCTCCTTGTTTAAACCCAGGCCAAATTTCTGCCACTCTCTCTAATATTGTATCGATAAAATATCGAGATAAATCATGTTCTTTATACTGCTCATAATATACACAACCATGAAAGTCTTTAGAATCGGGCGAAGTATTATTTATAGATCGACTGACTAAGCCAGAGATTGTCGAGTTTAAAATACAAGAAGGTATTAAGTAATCTTCTGTCGTTGCGGCAAATTTTGCCTTACCACATAAATCAGCTAAAACATATAAATCGGGAGGTATTTCGACGCCCGACGTTAATTTATACTGAGTCAAACTTTTGGCTAATTGTTCAGCAATAATACCTTTACCTGTCCAACCATCCACAAATACCAGCGTATGAGGTGCATGTTTTTGCAGAATATAGTCCAAAGCCACTTGATCTAAGCCTACATCACGCAAAATTGAAACAGAGTAATGTGGCACATCAATATTAAAATAAATTTTTAAAAGTTGTTTAAGCAATACTCCTATTGGAGTACCTGCTCTCGCTAAGGAGACTAAAGTAATGCCATTAGGATGACTACTTAAAATGTGTTCCGCTAAAATAAGTAAATGCTCGGCAACTTGATCTTGATTAAAAGCCATCGCTTTATGAAATAAAGTAATGTATTCAGGCGCTGGCAACGTTTCAAGCGTTAATAGTTGAGAATAATGTTTCTGACCTGTTTGAATTAAATATTCTTTTAATTCAATGGGTGTATTTTCAATAATCGTAGGGGTTAATAAGAATGCTACTTCATCCGCTTGATAACTACCTGAAAATAACTTCATCTTTGTTATTGGTTTGATAATATTTTAAACAATTGAGTGTTTTTAGGGATTATGGCGTAGTCACAAAGTGACATAAAAGCCGCATCTGTATGACTATCACCCGCACCAAATGTCACTAATTCAGAATATTCAGTTTTATAACTATCGATTAAATAACTTACGGCACTTTCTTTATTGATAATACTGGGTAATACGGCTAGATTATTCCCATTCAAATGCCAATATAAACTACCATCCAAAACATGTGGATGCTTGCTTATAACGTCATTTAAAAGGTTTTCTAAAATTGACTCCGTCACATCCACATGCTTAATAACACCATACCAGATAATCTCAAAATCAATCACTAAGCGGGTTTTATAGCCGATATTACTAAGACAGTAATGCTCAATTTCATCCCATAATTCGAGTAATTTATCATGATATATCGGTAAACGCTGCCGCATTCCTTGCATCCAGACTCGATCAACTTGTCTATCTTTATTTAATATAACAGCACCGTGATTTAACACAACCTCTTCTATAAATGGCAAATTGACGCGTTTAAATGCCATGGCATCCCGACCTGTTACTGGCACAACTTTAAAACCTTTAGCCAAATAATCCCAAACCCATTGCTGTTTTTCAGTGGCATAAGAGTTTGGTGATCCATCTTCTAAATAGGCCCTAGCAATTAAACGTGGATCGTTTGCGGGATACTCACACTTACGTAAAGTTTGAAATAAGGTATCGTCAAGGTCGAGAAAAATGTAACTTTGCATAATGACTAGCAGTTGGTTGAATTTCTATACGGGCACTTATCGCATCCCAAGCAGTTAAACGCTCTAATAGGGCTGCATTTAAAGGCGTTTCGTGACAAACAATAATTTTCTGGTACTCGTTACAATTTAAGTTATACAGAAAGTTTGGAATGTCATCTTCATAATTGTCTGTAAATTCAGAGATCCAGTTAATTTCGTTACCCGGATGAATCGGTGATCGGGTAGTACTTTGCACTTTAATTTTATAACCTTGTTGCTCTAAAGCCCGACCCAATAAATAAGCCGGCGCATTACATTCCCCTGTTCCAAGCACTAAGATAGGCTTTACGATATCTATAGGGCCAAACTCTGTAGCATAATACTGCTCAAATTGCGCACTGATATCCTTATCTAATTTTACTGGCTCAGTGATACCCAAACGCCCCGGCCAGGCTAATAAGTGTTGTTTGCAAGCGCCATTTCCAGAGACATTAACGGTAATATTATCTATCTCAGTATTATGCTTATCTTGAAAACTTAAATCGCCTTGTCTAAAACTAAGCCAATGTACGGGAATATTGACTTGGGTTTCTAGTGCTGTTCTATCATCAATATGCGCAAAGTTAACCAAACTAACAATAAACACCTGTTGTAAGTTGGGATTAATAGCTTGATAAGCTTTAATTAAGCGCAAAAACGTTTTACCCGTACTAATTTCGTCATCAATTAACACGAGGTCTTGGGCTGCTAAAAACTGTTTTTTTGCGGCCTCCGCTTGCGGATAATAAAGAAAAAAGTCCGTTGCATGACTATGCGCTTCCTGAAACTCTAATCGCGCAACATTTTCTAAATGGTAACGCGTGGTTTGCAGGAATAATGCCTCTTTAAGCCCTTCAAAATGCGCAGCTTCAAATACGCCATAGCCCAAACCGGTCGCAGTCTCAGCCATACCAATCCACACAGAATTAGGCTTGACACCTATCTTTAATACTGCGCGAGCCAAGCCTCGATAAGACCAACTCATCATTCTAGGCGTGACTGGATAATGTTTCCCTAATACTTTACTGACCAACAGAAATTTACGTTTACTACTGACTCGCGCTGCAAAACCTAATAAACGTTTGATGGGTATTATGCCAGGTTGAAGGTCAATATTTAGTGTACCTGTTTCAAGTTCTATCTTTAAAGATGTTTGCGTCATTTAAGAATTAAAGTGATTTATTGATTTATATCAATGGGAATATTACGCTGGTAAAATGACTGGGGTATTAATTTCAGTTACTTTTCGACCATAATGTATATAAGGTGTAGGATAAGTTTCGCCTTTAAGGCTACACAACATAATTTGCGCTATATTAACGCCCGATAAACAAGCCATCCCAAAGCCACCCGAGGCTCTTGGGTTAATTTCTAATAAACGTGGGCCGTTAACACCCTCTTTGAATTGAATATTAAAGAGGCCATTGAGTTGATAATGCCTAGTTAAACGTTCTACCATTCCGGCAATCTCAAGGTTATTATCAATTTCTTGCCCATACCCTTGCATCGGATGCTTTTTACGTTGAACGGCACACAACAACTCACCCTGACGACCGGCACAATCTACACTCCATTCGACTCCAGCAAGATTTTCCATGACTAATAAAGTAGCAAAATCTGGCGTATTATCCATGCCTAAACGTAGTTCTTGTAAAGGAATACAGTATTCAAGCCCTTTTAGTAGCTGGGTAATACTATCAAGTTGAGTATCTAACACTCTAAAACCCAAACCAAACACGGACACAGCTGGTTTAACACATAAGCTTTCATGTTTAGCGGATAATTCTGCGACAGCCCTATCAAACTCATCGACTGTATTAACGGCTATAAAATCCATTGCCTGAGCGACGCTGGGTTGCAAATCAGCGTAAAAATGAGCCTTGTTGTTGAGTAAGGTAAGCACCTCAAAGGAAGCAACTGAAACAACTGTTACACCGATTGCTTCAAATAATTCGCAATGTTTACTGATTAGAGCTGCTTCTCTATGCGGCCAGAAAATAGTAATGTTATGGAACTGACAAAATTCAACACACCAATCAAGATAAGCTTGACCGCTGATATCAGCAGGTTCAAGGTAGGTTTCATCAGCGGCTAAAAAGGCAGAAGCCGCTGAGTGAACATGGGTGCAAATTAAACATATTTCGTCAGGTGCCGCACCTAAGCGGAGATTATGTAATACAGAAGAAATGGTCGAAAAAGTTTTATTGAACCATATTCTCATTATAGGTGTGCAACAATTTGCGGCAATATATCAGCAATGGTTC
>CAIVAH010000316.1 GCA_903903765.1 uncultured Methylococcaceae bacterium | reverse complement strand
TACAAAGAATTTGCCAATGCATTACCAGCAGAACCCTTGCTGTTTCCTAAACAAGGTAAACTACACATTAGTGGTGATCAGGATAATTATCTTGACGACGATGAGTTCCTCGATAATTTGACTGTTGATGAACTCAAAAAACTCCTGATTCGTCATTTAATTGAACACAAAAACTGACCGTATCCATAACTGAAAGAAACACCCCACGGGCGTGGGGGAAGACTGGTTTTACGGCTATTACAAACCTGACCGGGATCATTAATTCATGGACGTTGCAAGTTGACTGCACGATACCGATCTATTGAATTGCAGACTAACTATCCTTCGAAGAATTATCTGCGCCATTCCTGCATCTGCTTTTATAACCTTACTAACCAATTTTCATGAAATTTATGTCAGTTCGATTCTTATCAAAATTATTGATGTTTGGGAATATATTAGATGGATCAGATGCACCAAACCAACGTGCTAACTGGGCTCCATATTCGTCAACGGAAACAGTCGGAATCCAGCGTCCCTCATCATCAGTGTCATCCGGTCCACCGAGACTGAGTGTTGGGTAATTTCCATAGAGGTTACCACCATTTACAGCCCCTCCGATGATCATGTGATGACTACCCCAACCGTGATCTGATCCTCCAGTTGAAGTTGGTTTAAAGGTACGACCGAAGTCAGATAAAGTAAAACTGGTAACACTTTGATCAATTCCAAGTTCTATTGTAGCTTTGTAAAAAGCAAGTAAAGCAGCGTCCAAATTTTGGAATAGTCCAGCTTGGGTAGATAATTGATTGGAATGGGTATCAAAACCATCCATAGAACAGAAAAATACCTGACGCTTTAAACCCAATAAATTTCTGAGGCTTATAATACTTGCAACCATTTTCAGTTGATAGCCGATATTGCTAAGAGGAAATAGGGTGCTAAGAGGAGATGAAGTTCCAAGTAATGTTTCTAAGGTTGCCATATTGTCGATGGCAGTTCCCGTTAAATAATTTTTAGCCTTGACTAGAGATAATCCATATTCTAAGGACTCCAAATTACGCATTGCAGAACGTCGATCTAATGAACTTAACTGATTAAAACCCTTAAGGTTGATTGCTCCGGGGGCAATTTCATTCGCATTTTGTGCAGTATTAAACAAATTGTTGCCATTCATTGACATAAGCATCGGAAAGTTAGCTCCGACATTCATTAAGGGACCAACGGTTTCGGCTAATCTTCCACCCCAGCCACTTTTACGTAATTCAGACGTCCAAGATCCCGTTTGCCATTGCTGAGTTTGATCTTGATGTGAAAACAAATTATCAGGTATTGCAATACCCGATTGATAGTCTGCGCGAATGATTGGATGAACTAATGTCCCTGTATTCAGAAGGATAGCTGCTCTACCTTGTTCATAGAGGCTCTTGATACCCGTCATAGCAGGGTGAAGACCAAAGATTCTACCTGAATGATTTTGAGACAATATGGGTAGCCAGTTAGCCATCGGTATATTCAAATTTGAGTTTCTACCGCGAACTAATTCGTAAGCACCGTATTCGGCTCCTATAGGTATTAACAAGTTGTTACTATCATTACCACCGCTTAAAAATATGCATACCAGAGATTTATAGTCCTCCGCTGCCGCCTTAGCCATACCCACTTTTCCAAGAACCGAAAGTATGGCGGCTCCAGTAAAAGCTACACCTGATTGTTTGAGAAAGCATCTACGAGTTAACATGTTCTACCTCTGAATATGATATAAAGCTGATGTAGCTACCAGATATAGTGCTGTCTGTGCCCGTTCTTTATTATTCTTGCATGAAGTTTGCTTGGCGTTTATGTCGCATGTTAAAGCGCCGGCAATAATTATTTTCATTTGTGCAGGCATAGTTCCGTGCAGAAGTTTTTCATTAAGATACTCAAGCAATAAGTTCGGATTTATATTCGTAGCTAATGGATTCAAACGTGCCCAGCTGATCTTTGTCCCTGTTCCGGGTGCTTTCGAGACAATGCTAGAATAGACTAAAGTATTAACAAAATTATCTCTTATTAGTGTCGTTTTGCTGGATTCAATCTGAAATTCCGGCCCTTCTAAAGAGGTGCCTTTAACCTGAAATGGTCTAGGGTAGGTTCCAAATACAGAAGGGGCATTAAAGATATTCTGTCCCATATCATTAACCTTATCTATGAGTATGCCATCGCTACTACCTTCTAAAATTCGCAATAGATTAGTGATAAAAAGAGCGGGTTCTCGAAGACGTCCATAGTCAGTATTCATAACATTTGCCCCCCGCGCCTCAGGATCAAGAAGCACAGCTCTAACCGTAGCAAACAAGTCACCTCGCTCCCCACTACCATTATCATCAAAGGCATTAGCAACACGAGTTACATAGCCTAAACTTGGATTACTTGTTACCAAATACTGGATCAATTGTTTACCAATAAAAAGTCCAACGTTTGGATGGTAAAATATATTATCAAGCGCTTGTTTTAAATCAGTTTCAGCAGTCTGATTTGCCGCTAACCATTCAAATTTCGCACCTGGGTAGGTAAGTAAATGTTTTATATTTTTGTCGTGATTGCTATCAACACCTTTATTTCGATATACCTCCATGGGTTGTAGATAATTTTCAGGATTATGAATTTTGGGTTTTGCTGATGATACAGTAGCGTATGTCCAACCAGTGAAAGCATGAGCTAAACCTTCGATTACTGATTGATTATAAGCAGGAATGGGTGAACCATCCGGTCCGATTTGGATACTACCATCTCCGTTAAATTGATAAAGTCCAATGCTAAACAACTGTAATAGTTCACGAGCGTAATTTTCATTTGGTTGAACTTTGCCATTAGCACTAGGCTTATCATTGTTCACCATGTCGAGGTAATTACCCATGGCAGCATTCAGTGTGATTTTTTCTAAAAGATCACGAAAATTACCAAGAGCACCGTTCACTAGAATGTTTTGGTAAGGTACCATGCTACTGGGCTGATCTATCTCCATTCCAGATACTACAAATATTTGTCCTAACGTGTAGGCAACTCTTAGCCTTAGCTGGTCTGGTGCGTAGATGGCATTTTTGAAAAATTCTACCTGCAGGGGATACATAGAGTAATTGTCGCGTCGACACTCGATATAATTAACATCCTTATTAGGACAACCGATATTTTTTGAAGCAGGAAAGGAGGGTAATATTGAGTATTGTGAGGCCGGAATTAGTTTTTGTGACATTAGCCAAGTTTCTGGATCATTACTTTGCCAAGTATCAATCAGATCAGGAGTCGGACCGAAGCTAGCTTGCTCTAAAAAACGCACCCAGTCATTTTTGTCAATTGCTATAGCTCGATCTGACAGAGTAACCATAAATATTATGGCCATCATGATGGCTGTCTTAAGTATCATCTGCATCTTATACCCTCCCTATTTAAATAGGATGAATTAACGATAAACAATCCAAAAATATTTATAAAGATTGAACACATTAATAGTTTCAGAAATATAGCTATAACATAAAGACGTCATATTTTTAATTTATCTTAAATTAAAAATATCTAAATTAAAAATCCTACCTAAAGATTTTTACATTGTAGGTGAGAAATTTATAACACTCATTCACAATAAGTAATAACTATAT
>CAIVAH010000315.1 GCA_903903765.1 uncultured Methylococcaceae bacterium | reverse complement strand
ATTTTCTTTTTACTGTTTATGCTGTTTAACTCACTGCGTTTTGCGAGCTTAATTATTTTAGTATTACCTTTTGCTTCAATTGGGGGCGTATTCGCCTTATTTATGACTGGCGAATATCTGTCAGTACCCGCCTCAGTAGGCTTTATTGCCTTATGGGGCATTGCGGTATTAAACGGGGTGGTTTTAGTATCTTATATTAGAAGCCTTAGAAACAGCGGCCTAAGCCAGCAGCAAGCCATTCGCCAAGGTTGCGCGCAGCGCTTTAGACCGGTGATGATGACAGCTACCGTAGCCTTATTAGGTTTAATCCCGTTTTTATTTGCTACCGGCCCTGGCTCAGAAGTGCAAAGACCTTTAGCTATAGTGGTGATCGGCGGTTTGATTACCTCGACTTTATTAACTTTGGTTATGCTACCCGCTATTTACCATTGGTTTGAAAAGGACTGACCCCATAATTAACAGACCTAGTTTTTTTTCAGCACTATCTCATAACCCGTTTGATTTAACTGATAAACAATATAATTTAACAAATTACATATTAAACAGCCCGTGCTTTTTGATTTTTTTAAAGCCAAATATCGCAAATAAACCCGCTAACATTAACCAAACCGCCGCCGGTAAAGGCGTTGCGGTGATTTGGACATAACCAATGTCTTTAAGTATACCTACTTCGATTGGGCCTAAGGTTCTAACATCTAAGCCTAAATGATGTGCAGCAGGATTCATTATCGATAAATTAGTCACGGCACTATTACTATCTAAATGCGCAATACTACTACCATCTGCCCACGTACTGGGCGAGTAAATGGGAATACCTGCACCATTATTGGCGGCTATGGCATTGGGGCCATTAAACAATACCCCCGGCGCATCAGCGGCGCCAGCTGTTAAAGCCGAAATTTTAGTCGCATCAAAAATCCCATCATTGATGCCAATTAAACTCGCACCTGAGGCATCTGTTAAAAATTTATCATAAATAGACCAGGTGTCTGGCGTACCCGCTGCTATGGACATTAGCCCAGTTCCCGTAGCGCCAATATCACTTAAAAACCCAAACGAATGCAATAACTCATGCATAGCCACAAACTTAAAATCGTATTGGTCAGTCGCAGGGGTATCGGTTAAGCCCCAGTTATATCCACTGTAAAAATTCCAATTAATAACGCCATCAGCCAAATCCGAATTACCATCATAACCATTAGTGATAATTTTTTCTTGGACAACAGTCGGTTCAAAGGTACCCGGTAAGACAAACTGATCGCTACCTGCTGAGGCTAAAAAGCCATCATTAGCACTATAGGAATAGACATCGTATGTTAAATCGGCAGTGTAATTAACAAAATACGCCGCAATCATGTTGGCTGCACTGTTTAATGCCGTTTGTCTGTCGGCACCAAAGGTAGGATCATTAAAACCCGCATTAGGCGTATTAATGCCTTGCTCTAAGGTAGGCGAATAATTAAATGTAAAGCTTAAAGACGCAGCAACGGGTTGCGCTAAACTACTTAGCAGTACCCACCCACTACAGAGGGTACGGTTTAATTTTTTTGATGTTTCCATAACCGACCTATTAAAAAATACTTACAAGCATTAAAAACTGGATCGAATTGTAACATGCTCATTTATAATGAAAATAGCTAATTAATATTTAAAGAAAAATAAAAAGTATTTCCACATAAACATGTAGGTAAAAAGGTGAAAGATTTAGCGGCACTTGGTTATGTATAAATACCGCTTAGCTCTGCTTTAGCGCTGTTAACAGCTATTAGATGATAATTTTTGAAACTGGATCACAAAAATCGGTATTGCCTTTTGCGGTAAAGGCACGCATTTTAAAGTAATACTTAGTACCTGGGATCAGATCTAATATTTCGGTATCAGCGCGCGAGGTTCGACCCGCAAATACCCATCCTTCCTCAGTAGCTGGCGGTTCTCCTGCGACATAATACCAATCATATGATAGGGCATGCTCAATAGCCTTTGATACCAAGATGACAGCACCAGACACCAAACCATCTTTAACAGCCAAGGGCAATTTACCAAACAATATTGGCTGTCTGGTGCAATGAAAACCACTAGAAATAATTTTGGCTTCATTACCATTAGAGATTCTCTCTACATAAGCCGCTAAATTATGAAATAAACCATCTGCAATATGAACTTTTTCATGCAATTGAGCGGTTGACAAAAAACTACCGCCTTCTGCCGCTAAGGCGGCTATTTCTAAATTATCCACCGCTAACTTTGCATCAGCCAAGGGCACATCGGGCAATAAATATAAAGCATTACCAGTTAAATCTAACAATACACTCCGATAAAATATGACTTTAAAGGCTACCGATAATTTAGCAAATTCCAACGACACTTTAATTTTTCTCATACGTTACTCCAAATCTTGTTTAACAAAGGAGTCCTGAGTATACGCACTAAATCCGTTAATCTAACATTTATTTTAAGTTGACCTGCTTTTTAAGTGTTTACATACAGCTAT
>CAIVAH010000314.1 GCA_903903765.1 uncultured Methylococcaceae bacterium | reverse complement strand
CATTGATCTTGAGATAAAAATGACACTGCTAATACCGGACACTATAATAAAAGTAGTAAGCAATTTATTTGGAATCATTTTATTAACCTTTTAATAGCGCTTTAATCTTAAGTGGAAAGTAACTTGGCATTATCCAGAGTTTTTTAATAAAATTCGGTAGGCGCCCAGGTAACAGACTTAGCCAATTTAAACTAGCGAACAACTTGTACCAACCTGGTTGAGTGGCAACTTTTTCTAATAACCACAGTTTTTGAGTTTTATACGCATAACGTGGCAATTGACCAGGATAAGGCGCATTAAACCAATGGGTAGCTTGAGACCAGTATTCAGCCAGAACGATATGGCGGACGGGTCTGAGTCTGTTAAGTAAATTGGGTACTTGAAGTTCAGGCGTTGCCTTATAGTGCTCACTCAAAGCCGCAAACTCCAATACTTGTCGAAGATTTAAGACTTGTTTGGCACGTTGGCGATCACTGATTTGGCAATGTAACATATTATGCAGTAAACGCGTCGCTGGATCCGGAATTAAAACCGTTGCAGTATTTGTAAAACTATAAGGTTTGCAATGTAATGCCATACTCAATAAGGCATCATCGGCTTTATCCTTCTGAATACGGCGGTGTAGTTCTACTTTAACCAATAAACTTGGATGCATTAACGGAAAACCATGATGATGGTTTTTTAAATGGCTGGGTAATACCCATTTAGCATACTCATCTTGAACTTCGTAGCCGATTTCTGCCAGTGCGGTAGTAGCTGCTTCGATCTGTTCATCTGGCACTAATAAATCCAAATCACCAACTACACGATCTTCAGCGCCTGGATATTGACCTGATGTTAGCGCTATCGCGCCTTTAAGTAAGACCGGCTGAATCCCTATTTGATTCAATGCGGTACTGATGCTAATTAATTGGTTTGATAAGATATCATTACGTGCATAATTTAAATTTTGAATCGTCGATAAAACCTCTTGTACTTCTGCGGGTATAAGCGTGAAAAGACCTTTACGTTGTAAAGCACCAGCTAAAGCAGGCGTCACTAAACAAGCACCCGCCAACCAAACCAAAGCTTGCCAGTCGAGAGTTTCAGCCTTAAGTCTGTCCGGTAGATCGGCTGCGTATTCATCCCCAACGGCTAAACACTCACATAATAAAGCTAAATGCGTCTTTCGTTTCTGGTTAGCCAGCGAATAGGTCCGCCAAACCTGATAACAATGCAATTTTTTAATGTCCTCTTAAATAGGATTGTAAATCATAAATTTATAACTGCTATCGTGGTCTTAGGTCTTAGGGCTTGACTCATGGGGCATTATAGCAAGAGTTGGCGTGCGCAACCAATATCTGTACTAATTGTAAAGCCTCTTTAAGATCCGGATATCTGATGGCGTAAGCGTAGACGCAGACCCATCCACTCGAATACGCACCTTTGACCAATCCACCGCATAAGGGAAAGGATTACCCACTAAGTTTAGGTAATCCACCTTAAAAGGGTGTACCTTCACCTTATACTATTGCCAGCCCACATATGTTAAATAGAGACCACTAAAATAAAATAGTCTCACACAATAAGATTTAATGAGCATACAAAATAGTTTAGTGCCTTCCTGTTAAGCGTTTATAAGCTTACTAATACCTTGGGTAGAGGTACAAATGTTACTTTACTTAATGTCTACTTATTATTAAATACGTCAGTTAGGGCGTTTGCATCAATCGCCGTGTCAAACCACTGTTCAAGTTGAGCTAAAGATGCATCGGAGATTTGTGCAGTTATTTCTAGAGGAATAACGCCAAAGCGTTTGGCTAATAATTTTTGCAAGGCCAAGGCTAAAGCTTCGTGTTTGCCCTTAACTTCACCTTCTTGCCTACCTTCTTGCCTACCTTCTTGTCTGCCTTCTTGTCTGCCTTCTTGTCTGCCTTCTTGTTTACCTTCGGCAATATAGGCTTTTGCCCATACTTCTAATTTATCTGCCAACATGACTCTTATCTCCTGTAATTCATCCACTTGAGGCATTACAATACCGTATTCTGGCTTTCGCATCAATGTTGCACGTAACCAGTGCGCAAACATCGTTCTTAAATCGGGTCGATCATCTAACCAATCTATCAACAATTTAACTAAATCACTGACAGCGCTAGGACTGCT
>CAIVAH010000313.1 GCA_903903765.1 uncultured Methylococcaceae bacterium | reverse complement strand
CAAATTCCAACGACACTTTAATTTTTCTCATACGTTACTCCAAATCTTGTTTAACAAAGGAGTCCTGAGTATACGCACTAAATCCGTTAATCTAACATTTATTTTAAGTTGACCTGCTTTTTTTAAAAATAACCCACCTAAAACTGGCACTGCGGCCAACGCAGCTCGCATACGGATAAAACCAGCTGTTATTGCCTCTAACCTAGCAGGTTGAATGACTAAAGCAACTGTTATTGCCTTAATGACAGTTGTCATCGGAACAATTGCAGTTGCTATTGGCAGTACCCCAACTGAGATTGTCAGAGTGCGAGCCGCTCTAGCGACTATGTCAGCTCGTATAGCAGCTGTGCACCTGGTGTAGTCACTAGGCGAGCTCGCATCGAGGCTACCGCAGCTCGCATAGCCACGATACCAGCGGCAATCGCTGCGATCGCAGCGGGTATTGCGACTGTAGCAGCTGCTTTACTCCCTATACCAGCTGGAATTGACGCCATGCGGGCTGTCATTGGCTAAATCAGCCATATTATGAAGTCTATACCTTAAGCTATCGATAAAACGCTATGTATTTTTGTACATATCGATATATAATTTTTGCCTACTCTGTTTTAAGGAATTATGATGAACTCAATCACACAGCGTGCTCTCAAATACTCCCAACTAAAACTCATTATTCCTAGCTTGATTATGCTTAATTACTCAAGCTTAGGACTTACTACCGAAACACTTAACGCAGACCCCGCCGCCACAAAATTACCGACTCCCACTTACAATAGAGTGCCCATGGCGGCATATAACTTTATGATGGATGACCCATTACTCGGTAACAACTATCAAAAACCGCTATGGAATGCACATGACACTTTAGGCTTACCCGATTGGTTAGCATTTGGTATTGAACACAGAACCCGCTATGAATCTTTAGCTAATGCCTTTAAAGGATCTCAGAAAGGCGTGCAATCCCAAGGCGGTGACCAACAAATTGATCTACAAACCGACTTTTGGTTACAAGCCAAATTTAATAAATTTAGGATTGCCGTTGAATTACTGGATGCCAGAACGCTAGGGTCAGACATAAACAATGGTAAAAACCCTGATACGGTAAACACCACGCCTTTTCCAGCAAACAACGCCTCAGCCGATACATGGGATTTTGCCCAAGGTTATGTTTCTTGGGCTGATCAAAATATCCTACTTAGTGGTCTAGGTACTGAAGTTAAGTTAGGGCGTCAAACTATGGACTTAGGCAGTCGTCGCTTAGTGGCTAGACCCATTTTTCGGAATACCGTTAATAACTTTACCGGCTTAAGAACCCGCGTAATGGACTATGATAAATGGCAGTTAAATGCCTTCGCCACCGTACCCGTAGTTAGATATCCCAACTATAACTCCGTGACCCCTAACCCTAATTTACTGAATAACACTAAATGGGATGAAGAAGACTTTAATACGTGGTTTTCTGGCGGAATTTTTGAATACAGTAATCTTTATAAAGAAATCAATGCTGAAGTGGCTTTATATCACTTAAGTGAGGCGGATAACCCGTTAAATCCAACTCGTAATCGCAATTACTTCACCCCAACTCTGCGCTTTTATCAAAAACCCAGCAAGGGTAAATTCGATTTTCAAGCGGAAGGGTTTGGCCAATTTGGCACCGTTAAATATGCGGCAACGGGCATTAATGCTAATACCAGCCAATCTCATGAAGCGTGGTCATCGCATGTTGAAGCGGGCTATAGTTTTGACCTACCGTGGTCTCCTCGATTTTATCTAGAGTATGACTATGCGAGTGGCAGTTCTAATTGGAAAAATCATGGGGCTACTGACACGGATGGGCGTTTTGATCCTTTATATGGCGCTTCTGATTTTGACTTTGGACCAACGGGTATTTATGGTGCTTTTCAACGCAGCAACATCAACTCACCCGGTTATAAAATAGACTTTGCACCTAGCAAAGACTTGTCATTTAAGTTCTTACAACGCTTAGTCTGGTTAGCAAACCCTAATGATTGTTGGGGGGGCAATACATGCACCAGTGGTACTCAACCTGCACTAGCAAATGGTAACGGCTCTTTTATTGGTGACCAACTCGGTTTTATTGGGCGTTACAATCTAAACAGTAGTCTTAATTTTGATGCGGGTTGGTATCATTTATTCAAAGGTGATTTTGCAAAATCAGCTCATACGACAACCAATACCGGCACTTATCTAACAGGTGTAAATCCAACACCGGGCGGGGATACTAACTATTTTTATTTAGAAACTCAGTTACGATTTTAAGCATATTTGTCATTTCAATTAAATACAGAGGAACGCACTATGACTAAACACATTTTAAAACTGACCTTTATCAGCTTAACATGGCTCATGCATACATCTGTAGTTAGCGCAGATTCTACACTGGTAGCAGTAGCGTCAAACTTTACTAAACCGATGACTGAAATTGCCGAAAGCTTTGAAAAAGCGACAGGGCATTCTGCCAAATTATCATTTGGGTCAACGGGTAAATTTGTATCTCAAATTGAGAACGGTGGGCCTTTTGAAGTGCTATTAGCCGCTGATGAAACGGGGCCTGCTTCACTTGAGACAGCCGGTTATGTGGTCAGTGGTTCGCGGGCAACTTATGCGCTAGGGAAATTAGTACTTTGGTCTGCCACACCTGATTATATTGATGCGGAAGGTAAGGTATTACAAACCGGTAATTTTAAACATATTGCTCTAGCTGATCCCAAAATAGCACCGTATGGCGCAGCCGCTGTTGATTATTTAAGCAAACAGGGCTTACTAGAAAAAAACCAACCATTAATGGTATTAGGTGAGAATATCACTCAAACACAGCAATTTATCAGTACCGGCAATGCAGAACTAGGCTTTGTGGCTCTGTCACAAGTCATTGAAAACGGCAAAATTGGCTCAGGATC
Source organism: uncultured Methylococcaceae bacterium (assembly GCA_903903765.1). Lineage (GTDB taxonomy): Bacteria > Pseudomonadota > Gammaproteobacteria > Methylococcales > Methylomonadaceae > Methylobacter_C. Next base: position 3,024 of record CAIVAH010000313.1, on the reverse strand, counting down.
GGGTTATATTATACCTACAAACGAGTATGCGAGTATTCGCCAAGGCATCGCCTTACTTAAAAACGGTGCCGAAAATCCGGCTGCAGTTGCCTTAATCGCGTATTTAAAATCTGCACCCGCGCTAGCGATTATCCAAAAATACGGTTACGATTTACCTTAATCAGTTGATCAACACTTATGCTATGCTTTCACCTGCCGATTTAGAAACACTTTGGCTGACTTTTAAAGTCGCCAGTCTGAGCACGTTCATACTGCTCTTAATCGGCACGCCTTTAGCATGGTGGTTGGCGCGCACCCCATCCCCTGCTAAAGGCTTTTTAAACGCTTTAGTGTCTTTACCATTAGTTCTGCCGCCCACCGTATTAGGCTTTTATCTATTAATTTTAATGGGGCCCCAGGGAGCACTAGGTAAATTAAGTCATTTTTTAGGCCTCGGAACTTTATCTTTTACATTTACCGGCTTAGTGATTGCCTCGGTACTCTACTCCATGCCCTTTGTGGTACAACCCTTACAAACCGCTTTTAACAATATTGCCCAACAAACCTTAGAAGCCGCAGCCACTTTACGTGCCAACCCATTAAACACATTTTTTAGCGTTGTTTTACCCTTGAGTAGACCTGGCTTTTTAACCGCAAGCATCTTAGGTTTTACCCATACGGTAGGAGAGTTTGGGGTGGTTTTAATGATTGGTGGCAATATCCCCGACAAAACTCGCGTAGTGTCTGTACAAATTTATAATCATGTTGAAGCCCTAGAATACGGCCAAGCCCATTGGCTAGCAGCTTGTCTATTAGGCTTCTCTTTTACGGTATTAGTTATTTTATATACCGTGCTTAAAACACCACCCCAAATACAGCAACTCAAATAATGTCTAGCCTGCCTGCTCGCTTTAAACTAGCTTATAAAAACTTTGTATTGGACATTGATCTACAATTACCCAGCACTGGCGTTACGGTATTATTTGGCTCATCAGGCTCGGGCAAAACCACTTTATTGCGCTGTATAGCGGGTTTGGAACAAGCCTCTAGCGGCTATTTTGCAATTAATGGCCAATGCTGGCAAGACAGTGCTAAGTCTATATTTATCCCCACCCATCAACGTAATCTGGGTTATGTGTTTCAAGAAGCCAATTTATTTCCGCACTTAAGTGTGCAGGGGAATTTACAGTTTGGCTTAAAACGCCAAACTCAACAGACAATCAGCGCAACGGAATATGCTGAACTCATCGCGCTACTGGGAATAGATCATTTATTAAATCGCCACCCAGATCGCTTATCCGGCGGCGAAAAACAACGTGTAGCCATAGCGCGAGCCCTATTACTTAAACCCGATTTACTCTTGATGGATGAGCCTTTAGCGGCCTTAGATGAACAACGCAAACAAGAAATTCTGCCCTATTTAATCCAGTTACATCAACATTTATCTATACCGGTAATTTACGTCACACACGCTCGACAAGAAGTGGCACAACTCGCCGATACTTTAGTGCTTATGGAGGCTGGCAAAGTCTTAGCAAGTGGCAATTTAACTGAACTATTTAATCGAGTTGATTTAAGTTTTGCTAAAGATAAAGCGGCTAGTAGTGTCTGGCAAGGTACCCTGATAAGTCATGAAACCAACTATCATTTAAGCTGTGTGGCCATTGCAGATCAACAACTCAGTTTACCGTTAATAAACGCCGCTATCGGCACCCCATTACGTATCCAAATATATGCAAGAGATGTGAGTATCACCCTGACGGCACCGACCGCGACTAGCATACTCAATATTCTGCCTGCAGTCGTTAAAGCAGTTAACCCAACAAGCAATGGCCAATGCAGTGTACATTTACAAGTTGGTACGCAATCATTATTGGCACATATCACCCAAAAATCGGCTCAGCAATTAAACTTAACGGCTGATCTTGCAGTTTATGTGCAAATAAAAGGTACTTCTTTACTAGGCTAACTCTGAAGTCTGTTTTTTTGAGGCGTTGGGTAATAATCCATATAAGCCCAATTTGTGCCGAAGCACATTGCGACTAATGTCTAATAACTTGGCAGTTTGCACTTGATTTTCTTCACAAAAACTAAAAGCAGTTCTCACGATAGTTTCTTCTAAGATATCAAATAATTTGGGTGGTGCTTGTTCGCACAGTTTCTCTAAAGCGGCTTCTAATGAACTGGTCGAAACGGTGTTAGCCGATTGCACATGTCTTACACCAGATAGTTTAAAATCTTCGGGACGTAAACGATTCCCCGGACAAACCAGCAAAGCCCGATGAATCGCGTTTTCTAATTCTCGAATATTACCTGGCCAATCATAATTTAATAAGGCTAATTCGGTAGAGGGCGCTAATTTAATTTGCTCATAGCCTAATCGATCACTGTATATTTTTAAGAAATGTCTAGCGAGTGGCAAAATATCACCTGGCCGCTCTCTGAGTGGTGCTAAATGCAAGGTAGCTACATTAAAACGATAATACAGATCCGCTCTAAAATGTGAAGCAGCTACCGCTTCTTCTAAATTAACATTGGTCGCGGCAATAATTCTGACATCCACAGGCACAGGGGTTCTTGATCCCACTTTAACGACTTCACGCTCTTGCAACACGCGCAATAATTTAGCTTGCATGCCTAACGGTAAATCGCCGACCTCATCCAAAAATAAACTACCTTTATTGGCCGTTTCAAACCAGCCAGCTTTGGTGTTTAACGCTCCAGTAAAAGAGCCTTTCTCATGCCCAAACAACTCACTTTCTATTAAGTTTTCGCTCAAGGCCGCGCAATTTAAGGCTCCGAAGGTGTTCTGACTGCGTTTACTTAGAGCATGTACATGCCTGGCTACTAATTCTTTACCCGTCCCCATTTCACCAATAATCAAAACAGTGGCGTCACTGGGTGCTATTCGCTCAATTTGTTCTAATAACCGTCTTGATACAGGATCCTCAAAAACTAAAGCGGTAGCCCGCACCGATAAAGATAGTGAGCGTGATTCTAGCTCATCAAAGGCTAACAGCGTGGAAGCAGGATCAATAATACCCT
>CAIVAH010000312.1 GCA_903903765.1 uncultured Methylococcaceae bacterium | reverse complement strand
ACCACCGACCCCGGGGTTATGAATCCCGTGCTCTAACCAACTGAGCTATATCGCCTTACTAACTGGTTCCTATTAAGAGATGGAATTATAGATAGTCATCCTATAATTGTCAAACATTGAACCTAAAATGCACGACATCTCCGTCTTTTACGATGTAATCTTTTCCTTCTAAGCGCCATTTACCCGCATCTTTAGCACCTTGCTCACCTTTGTTCGCAATATAATCTTCGTATGAAATCACTTCGGCGCGTATAAAACCTTTTTCAAAGTCACTATGTATGACGCCCGCAGATTGGGGTGCAGTCGCACCTATTGGGATGGTCCAAGCTCGCACTTCTTTAACACCGGCCGTAAAATACGTAGCTAAATTTAAAAGAGCATAACCTGCACGTACAACGCGATTTAAACCGGGTTCTTCTAAGCCTAAATCATCTAAAAATTCCTTTTTTTCTTCTTCGTCTAATTGAGCAATTTCGGCTTCAATGGCAGCACAAATAGGCACAACGGTAGCCCCTTCTTTCTCTGCTAAAGCATTAACTGCATCTAATAGTGGATTGTTTTCGAAGCCATCATCTTGTACATTGGCAATATACATCGTTGGTTTAAGCGTCATTAAGCACAAGTCTTTAATTAGCGCTTTATCATCTTCCGAAAGAGATAGTGTTCTAACGGGTTGTCCGTCTTCTAATTGTTTTAAAACTTGTTCGAGTACAGCTTTTTTAGCCAGTTCGTCTTTATTGCCTGTTCTAGCAACTTTACTCGATCTTAATAAAGCTTTTTCTACGGATGCCATGTCTGCCAGTGCAAGTTCAGTGTTGATGGTTTCGATGTCTGATAACGGATCAACTTTGCCCGCTACATGCACGACATTATCATCTTGAAAACATCTAACCACATGCGCGATTGCATCTGTTTCACGAATATTAGCTAAAAACTTATTGCCTAAGCCTTCACCTTTTGATGCACCAGCAACTAAGCCCGCAATATCAACAAACTCTATAGTGGTAGGGAGTATGCGTTCTGGTTTTACTATTTCCGCTAATTTATCCATACGTAAATCAGGTACGGGTACCACACCAACATTTGGATCAATGGTACAAAATGGGTAATTTTCAGCAGCAATTTTTGCTTTTGTTAAAGCATTAAACAAAGTTGATTTGCCTACATTAGGTAAACCGACAATTCCACAATACAGCGCCATAGTTATCTCTTGAGAGTTTGAAAATACAGTAATTATACTGTCTAACGTTAAATCTAAATAATTTAAAATTAAATTGCCTATACCTAGTCTAGTATTATTTAAGGCAGAAGTAGTCATAGTGATTTAATCGGTATGCTTATCATCCATAGACGAATCACCTACTATTTTGGTATAGTTAGCTGACAAAAAGTTTCAATTCACCCGTTTTTCTAATTTTTAAAACATCACTCTGGAGATTATCAATGCCAATTAAAGTTGCAATCAATGGTTATGGTCGTATTGGACGTAATATCGTTCGTGCTTTATACGAGTCAGGCCGCACTAATGAAATTCAAATAGTTGCAATTAATGACTTAGGTGACAGCAACACAAATGCGCACTTAACACAATATGATTCAGTGCATGGTAAATTTCCATTTGAAGTTTCTGTTGATGGTGATTACATCGTTATCAATGGTGACAGAATCCGCGTTTTCTCTGAAAGAGATCCTTCTAAATTACCATGGGCAGAATTAGGTATCGAAGTTGTACATGAATGTACAGGTTTCTTTACTAGCAAAGCTAAAGCATCTGCACATATCAGTGCTGGTGCAAAAAAAGTAATCATTTCTGCTCCAGGTGGAGATGATGTTGATGGTACTATTGTATTCGGCGTTAATCACGATACTTTAAAAGCCACTGATACTGTTATTTCAAATGCATCATGTACTACAAACTGTTT
>CAIVAH010000311.1 GCA_903903765.1 uncultured Methylococcaceae bacterium | reverse complement strand
TGCGTACTTATAAAGCTAGAATATAATAAAAATACTTCTAGTAAAGTATCTTAGTTGCTGGGTTTGTTTAATAATTTAATATAAAGAAACAATAAATATAATATTATAACCATTGTCAACAATATAGGTCTTCTGTATAGTTAACTCGTAGTTTATAGAAACTACTTTTTACATTAACAACGAGGATATACTGATGACCGATTTACAGAAAGATATTTTTACAGGTGCTATATTTTTAACAGGTATAGTAGGCTTTATTTCAGGTGAGTTTATAATTTCATCGACATTGTTTGCATCTGCAGCCATCGCAAGTAGTTTGAATGGTAGCCGTAAATCTACTAAAGCTGAGCAATTCTAACAATGTGTTGTAATACACAATGTCTACATTCTTTTGTTAGCCGATAATGGTTAATGTAAAGGGTAATATGACCCTGTCCCAAGATAAGAAGCCAGAAATGATTCGTCATTTCTGGCTTTTTTTTGTCTATTAATGCCATAAATTCTTCAATGATTATCCGAAATTTAGCTTAGTTAAATTTCTACGTCTCAAACCCGATTTAATTTTTTCCTATCAGGAATGTTAAACTCTCTTCATTAAAACTTAAGTCTCTATCTTGAATTGATAGCGAATCTAAGTTACAAGCTAAATTTTGTTTAAACAGTTATACAGAGATCATTCATGCTAAGAGGATTTTCAGCATTATCAATATTTATTGTCTGTTTCTCAGCACATTATGTGTATGCAGATAATAAGGTTGCTATTGCAAGTGCCCATCCGTTAGCTACAGAAGCAGGTTTTAAGGTAATCGCTAAAGGTGGTAATGTTTATGATGCTGCAGTGGCTATTAGTGCGGCATTGGCAGTATTAGAACCCTATGGGTCAGGACTGGGTGGTGGCGCCTATTGGTTATTACATCGTGAGAAAGATAATCTTGATGTGGTGGTTGATGCGCGTGAAAAAGCACCCATGGCTGCTCACAAGAACATGTATTTAGATAAGAATGGCAAAGTTATACCCAAATTATCGTTAGACGGTGCTTTAGCCGCTGCTATCCCGGGCTTGCCAGCAGGATTAGTGCATTTAAATGCAAAATATGGATTATTACCTTTGGCTGAGAATTTAGCTCCCGCCATTACTTATGCAAAGGCTGGTTTTGCAATAGGTGAACGCTACCTTCGTTATCTTAAGACCAGAGCAGAAACCATCAAACATTATCCAGCATCTGCAAAAATATTCCTTGATCACAGCCAAAATATGCCTCAGCTGTACTCAATATTGCGTCAAACGGATTTAGCCCGCACTTTATCAATTCTCGCCACCGAAGGAAGAGCAGGATTTTATTCTGGCGATGTGGCTGAACAATTAGTTAAAAGTGTTAAACAGGCTGGTGGTATCTGGACATTAGCCGACTTAGAAAATTATCAAATCATTGAGAAAAAACCATTAATTGGAAATTATAAGGGAATCAAAGTCACCAGCGTCCCACCTTCATCTTCAGGCGGAATCGCACTGCTTGAAACATTAAATATATTAGCGGATTATGATTTAGAAGCCATGCCGACCGCTATTCGTAAACACTTAATTGTAGAGGCGTTACGAAGAGCTTATCACGATCGAAGTCAATATTTGGGTGATGCGGATTATGTTGATGTTCCAATCAATCGATTATTAAATGCTGATTATGCGGCAGGTTTGAGGAGTTCAATACGCTATGATAAAACCTTGGCAAGTTCGCAATTGTCAGGTAACAGCGAAAATAAAATACTAGGGGCTAATACCACGCATTTTTCAATTATTGATCAAGAAGGCAATAGAGTTGCTGCTACTTTAAGTTTAAATTTTCAGTTTGGCTCTGCTTTTGTGGTTCCTGGTACCGGCGTTTTACTCAATGATGAAATGGATGATTTTGATAGCCAATCTGGTGTTATGAATGTCTATGGTTTACTTGGAGGTACTGCAAACTCAATTGCGCCGGGTAAACGTATGTTGTCTAGTATGACGCCGACGTTTTTAGAAACGGAGAAATCAGTAGCCGTATTAGGTACACCAGGCGGTAGTAGAATAATTTCAATGGTATTGTTAGCTGCTCTAGATTTTGCGAAAGGAAAAGATCCTGACTCGTGGGTAAATTTACCGCGTTTTCACCATCAATTTATGCCTGATGTGCTTGAATATGAAAAATCAGCTTTAACTGATGAAGAGATTAATGCACTTAAACAACTAGGACATCAACTTAAAGAAGTGCCTATGCCTTATGGTGATATGCAGGCGGTATTATTAAATAAATTTACAAAATCTTTGTCTGCTGCAAGTGATAAAAGAGGTGAGGGTAGGGCTCAGGTGAGTCAATAATGTCGAATAATAACGTTCAATTATGGCAGGGACATGTTCTTACAGAAGAATCC
>CAIVAH010000310.1 GCA_903903765.1 uncultured Methylococcaceae bacterium | reverse complement strand
TGTACTCCCGGCATCATTAGCGGTAATTTTATTGACTAAATCATTACCAGTACCTGTTATTTTGTCAGTACCCGTTAAAACTAAGTTTTCAACATTAGCTGCTAAAGTATAGTTAATTGAACTTCTTACTGTATCAGTACCTGCACCGCTTGCTTCTACAACCACATCAGCAGCACTTATAACGACATAAGTATCATCACCAGCACCACCATTTAGTGTAGTTGCACCAATAGCACCACTTAAAGTATCTTTACCATCACTACCAGTCACTACGATAGTACCCGTGCCAGTTGCTGCCGATAAATTAAGTGTTTTTACACCTGTAACATTTAAAGTACCATTAACTACTGTAGCTGCAGTTGCCGTAAAGCCTTTAGCTGCTGTAGCGTTAACAATAGCACCTTTATTTACAACTAGTATATCGTTACCAACACCTAAATCAGTCACTGAATTAGTAGTACCTGTAGTAAAAGTAAATGTATCATCACCTTTACCACCTGTTAATGTATTACCATTGCCAGCATTGATACTGTCATTACCAGCACCGCCGATTAAAGAGTCAGCACTTGTACTACCTGTTAAAATAACACCCGCAGAAGCTTTACCTGCATTAACTATAAAACCCTTTGAACCAAAAACAGCTTTTGATAAATCTACGTTAAAACCGCCTTTATCTGAAAGAGTCGCTGTACCATTGTTTTGAGTAACAGATGTTGCTACAAAATTTGCTGCTATAGTAGCTGTAGTTACACCAGCAGAACCCACATATAAACTATCTGCACCATTACCTAAATCTGTAATCGTGTCAGTACCTGTTGAAGTAAATAAATCTGCACCAGCAGCACCAGTAAAAGTATTTTTACCTAAACCACCTGTTAAGTTATCGTTACCTGCGCCACCAAATAATTTATCATCACCGGCACCTGCAATAATATCCGCACCAGTTGCACCAGCCGTTAATGTTGATTTTAATGTAGATGAACCAATGATTACATCATAACCAGTACCACCAGTAATTGCTTTTACAGTAGTACTTGCGCTTGCATCGATAATGTTATCAAAAGTACTTTTTGAATAATCAATGGTTGTAGCTGCAGCAGTTGCATCAATGATGATGTTATAACCATCTTTTTGTGCACTTAAAGTTTCTGGACTTGGAGCCGCTTTAGATTTAACCCAAGTAAAATCCGTAAGAGGTGTCACTGTTTTTATAGCTGTGTTTTTATCAGTATATTGGATAGCCATGTTATATTCTCCTATTTATCCGCTGCTTAAATTGAGTTAGTTTGGTTACGACGTTTACGAGCAAAGCCCATTAACGCAGTCAAACCTGTACCAAACAACACAACGGGTAAAGGTAATGGCACAGAAGCAATAGACTGAATTCCAGCTAATGAACCTACTGCCGCGCCTGGTGTACCCGCATTAAGAGCGCTGATTAAACCACTTAAGTTACCATGGCCAGTCGTTAAGCCTACTTGATCAAACAAATACACAACCTCGCCTGTTGAACCACCGTTGAATACCGGATTTAAAGACCAAGCGGCATTGTTGTTGAAGTGAGTATTAAAACCAAGTTGACCTGTGGCTGCATTATAGCCAACACCTGTTAAATCAGCTGAATACAATAAACCTGTCGTACCAGCAACACCAGAAATTGTAGGTACAGTTCCGTTAATAGTTAAAGAACTACCTGATGCATCAAATGTACCGTTAGAAGAAAAGTTAGCAACCAATGAATAATTAGTTCCGCTCGCTTGAACCGCAGAAACTGAAGAACTTGAAGATTTTTGGTAAAAGTTAATGTTACCAGTACCATTTAAAGTTAATTGATAACCAGCACCATTTGCGGCAACCGCACCACTCAAACCTCTATTGTTAAAGACATAATCCACATCTAATGGAGTTGAGTTTAAACTGCTAATACTTGAAATCAAGTTAGTAGAAGCGTAACCCATGCTACTAAATGCCAAGCCCAAGATGGGTAGTGCAATTATTTGTTTATATTTCATAATTAATCCTACGTAAAATTAAAGTTAAAAACCAATTTATGCTGTGCCATCAAGCTTCCTGCTTTTATTATTAAAATCAGCAACTTTCCCAGTTGATACCACCCTATACACTAAAATAAACTTTTGTTAGTATGTCGTTTCTGCCCACACCAGAATAAAGCTTGATCAAATTATCTCACAAAGGCACCTATAGTATGGTTACGATTTTATTACATTACCGAGTAATGTAATACATACAGATACAAAACCAAACCCACTTTAGATAATGCGATTTAAATACCATACTTACAATTCATTTACAATTCATTTATAATCCAAAATTTAACGAAAGAATCATTAAAAATATCCTTTTTATTTAATAACCCAACTAACTGAAGTTGCAATATAATACAAAAATAAAATGTTAGCAAATTTTATTTTTATTAGATAAATTCCCCACACAACCCACTAGAGAATAACTTATAATTAGCTTTAAATTTGTGTTAAAAAAAAAGATATACTCAAATCATGTTGATCGACTGCTGCTATAACAACCACATTCCCAAGACGGACTGGCTTTTTACTAATTTTCGGTTAAATCAGGTTATAATATTTCTTATATAACTAATTGAACATATCAAGCTTTACAACAAAGATATCCTACTGACATAAAACTGTTGCACAACCTTTGATAGACACAATATTTTGCAAGAGTTACCCCTATGATTTTTTTCAAGAAAATATGACACAAAAACTATATATTCAAACCAATGGTTGCCAGATGAATGAATATGATTCCGATAAAATGCGGGATGTACTCGGCGCCTCACATGGATTTGAATTAACTGACGATCCTAAATTAGCAGATGTTTTACTCTTAAATACCTGCTCTATCCGAGAAAAAGCGCAAGAAAAAGTCTTTTCAGCTTTAGGTAAATGGCGAAAAATAAAAGATAAACGCCCTGAGGTCATCATTGGGGTTGGTGGTTGCGTTGCCAGCCAAGAAGGCGCAGCCATCCAAAAACGAGCTCCTTTTGTTGATATGGTATTTGGCCCACAAACATTACATCGTTTACCTCAATTATTAGATCAAGTTAGAAACCAACACAAATCGGTAGTTGACATTTCTTTCCCTGAAATTGAAAAATTTGATGCCCTACCTGAACCCCGAGCTGAAGGTCCTAAAGCATTTGTATCAGTTATGGAAGGCTGTAGTAAGTATTGTTCTTTTTGTGTCGTACCCTATACTAGAGGCGAAGAAATTAGTAGACCATTGAACGACGTTATTACCGAAATATCAATTCTAGCCAAACAAGGCGTTAGAGAAATTAATTTATTAGGCCAAAATGTTAACGCTTATAGAGGCCTAATGGATGATGGTGATATTGCTGACTTTTCGTTATTGTTACACTTTGTTGCAGCTATTGAAGGTATCGATCGATTAAGATTCACCACCTCACACCCCGTTGAATTTACCGACAGTTTAATTGAAGCATTTGCTGAATTACCCCAACTTGTTGATCATTTACATTTACCCGTTCAAAGTGGTTGTGATGATATTCTAAAAATGATGAAGCGCGGTCATAGCGTCGCTGATTATAAAGAAACCATTAGAAAACTTCGAGAGATCCGTCCAAACATTAGCTTATCATCTGATTTTATTATTGGCTTCCCCGGTGAAACTGATGCTCAATTTGAAGAAACCATGGACTTTATTAATGAAATTGGATTCGATCTATCTTTCAGCTTTATATATAGCGCAAGACCAGGCACACCGGCAGCTGACTTACCCGATGACGTTCCAGCAGAAGTTAAAAAAGCCCGTTTAGAACGCTTTCAAAACCGCATAAATGAAATGGCGAACACTATCTCCAATAACATGATAGGAACTGTGCAAAGAGTTTTGGTTGAAGGTCAATCTAAGAAAAACCCGCTCCAAATGCAAGGTCGGACTGAAAACAATAGAGTCGTTAATTTTATTGGCCACCCACGCTTAGCCGGACACTTTGTAGATGTCTTAATTGCCGAAGCTTTACCTAATTCATTACGAGGACGAATTATTGAAGCCTCTATTGATAATTTAATTAATACCACAGAATTAGCCTCATGACTTCACAAGAAATTGCATTATTGCCGGCAGACAACGATAGACTATCAAATATCTGTGGTGAATTAGATGTACATCTCCGCCAAATAGAAAAAAGGTTACAAGTTGAAATTGCTAATCGTGGCAATCAATTTAAAGTTAGCGGTTCTAAAGATTCTGTAAAAGCTACCTGCGCATTATTACAAAAACTCTTCGTTAATACCGCACAAGAAGAACTAACCGCCGAATCAATTCACTTAGCGATGCAAGATTCTTCAATAGAGCAATTACTCATTCCCCCTGAAGAGCCTGAAAAAGAAGTGGCCATTAAAACCAAATTTGGTTTAATTAAAGGTCGCGGTCAAAATCAACAAAATTATTTAAAAAAGATACAAAGTCATGACATTAACTTTGGTGTAGGCCCTGCTGGAACGGGCAAAACCTATTTAGCTGTTGCCTGCGCTATTGATGCATTGTTAAAAGAACAAGTTAGAAAAATAATTCTGGTTAGACCGGCAGTTGAAGCTGGTGAAAAGCTGGGCTTTTTACCCGGAGATATGGCACAAAAAGTAGACCCCTACCTACGGCCACTCTATGACGCCTTATATGAAATGCTGGGCTTCGAACGCGTTGAAAAAATGCTTGAAAAAGGTATGATAGAAGTGGCTCCCCTGGCCTTTATGCGCGGTAGAACTTTAAATGATGCCTTTATTATTCTCGATGAAGCACAAAACACAACTACTGAACAAATTAAAATGTTTCTAACCCGGGTTGGATTTGGCTCCACAGCAGTTATCACTGGTGATATTACCCAAATTGACTTGCCCTCAGCTAAGATGTCAGGCTTAACCCATGTCCTAGAAGTGCTTAAAGATATTGAAGGAATTAGCTTTACTTTTTTTGCAGTTCGAGATGTAGTTCGACACCCCTTAGTCCAACGCATTGTTTCTGCTTATGAAGCTTATGAACTCAAAACCAAATCAACATCATGAACTGGCTAGAAATTCAAATCGCAACAGAGTCGCCAAATATACCTACAGAAACACAGTTACAGTTATGGATAGATACTGCTCTTGATAAACACAACAAAGACACTGAGTTAGTCATTCGCATAGTTGATAGTGATGAATGCTCTATGCTTAATAGCCAATACCGACAAAAATCTGGCCCAACTAATATCCTTAGCTTCCCAATTGAACTCCCTGATTATATTGAAATGAATCTCTTAGGGGATTTAGTTATCTGCGCATCTGTTCTTGAAAAAGAAGCGCAAGAACAACAAAAAGCCTTACATGATCAT
>CAIVAH010000309.1 GCA_903903765.1 uncultured Methylococcaceae bacterium | reverse complement strand
TCAGCAGTACACCAATAAATATCGCCCTCTTGATAATCAAAAATATATTTATGAGTAATGGCAGCATATAACAAGTAACCGCCAGTAGTATGCAATACACCTTTAGGTTTACCCGTAGAGCCAGAGGTATACAGGATAAATAACGGATCTTCGGCAGCCATTATTTCAGCAGGACAATCAGCAGAAGCACTAGCCATAACCTCGTGATACCAAACATCACGCTCATTAAACCAAGCCACTGGATTACCCGTATTCTTGATAACAATTACTGACTTTAGATTCGGACAAGATAAAGCGGCTTCATCTACACTGCTTTTAATCGGTAAAACCTTGCCGCCCCGATAGCCTTCATCAGCACATACCACGTACTGACAATCTGCATCCAAAATTCTATCCTTTAAAGCTTCTGCAGAAAAACCACCAAAAACGATGGAGTGTACCGCGCCAATCCGCGTACAAGCCAACATAACCGTAGCGGCTTCGGCGAGCATAGGCATGTAGATACAAACCCGATCACCCTTTTTAACGCCCTGTGCTTTTAAGACATTAGCAAACTTACAGACTTGCACATATAATTCTTGATAAGTCAGCGTCTTGTCATGATGGGGTTCATCACCTTCCCAAATAATAGCCACTTGATCTGCGCGACTAGCTAAATGTCGATCTACACAATTAACACTGACATTCAGTTCTCCGCCTTCAAACCACCGAATAACACCGGTACGATAATCACAGGCTTGCACGGTATGCCATGGTTTATACCAATCTAAAAACTGCTCAGCTTGCTGTGCCCAAAAAGCATCAGGATCATCAATAGATTGCTGATACAGCGCATTGTAAGATGCACGATTAATATGGGCCTTTTCTGCTATTGCAGGTTTAACTGTATAAACTTTATTTACTGACATTGAATATTCCTAAACCTATCTTTATGAAGCATAATTTTATGAATTATAAAATAATATGCCAGAATTTACTTTAACTGTGTTTATTTTAAAACTAAAGAGTAAACTAGCCCTCACTTTTCAGCCGAAAAGAATTCCCCCACCCTATTAAGGATAAACCCATGTCAACAACTACAGATTATATCCGTTGGTTTACTGATTTAACGATAGACGATGTGCCTTTAGTGGGAGGCAAAAATGCCTCTTTGGGTGAAATGTATCAAGAACTGGGGGCGCAAGGCATTCAAATACCCAATGGATTTGCTATAACAGCAGAAGCTTACCGTTATCTATTAGATCAAGCCAATGCTTGGCCTGCTTTACACACTGCCTTAGATGATCTAAACCCGACCGATGTAGCAGACTTAGCCAAACGGGCAAAAACGGCGCGAGACATTACTTATGCAGCGCCCTTCCCTGAAGATTTAGAACAGCAAATACTTTCAGCCTATAATACCTTACAAAAACAATATGGCGAAGAAATGAGCGTCGCTGTTCGTAGTTCTGCAACAGCAGAAGACTTACCCACTGCTAGTTTTGCCGGTCAACAAGACACCTATTTAAATGTGAGCGGCAAAGTTGCCGTGTTAGAAGCTTGTAAACGCTGTTTTGCCAGTTTATTCACAGATCGAGCCATTCATTATCGAATCGATCAAGGCTTTGACCATTTTAAAATAGCCTTATCGATTGGCATTATGAAAATGGTCCGCTCAGACCTAAACGCCAGTGGCGTTATGTTTTCCTTAGACACCGAGTCTGGTTTTGATGAGGTGGTATTTATCACTGGCGCTTACGGCTTAGGTGAAAACGTTGTTCAAGGCGCAGTGGATCCTGATGAATTTTATGTACACAAACCTACATTTAAGCAAGGTTATCGCGCCATTTTAAAAAGAAACTTAGGTTCTAAAAAAATTAAAATGATTTACAGTGCTGGCAACACACACGAACCGACTCGAAATATTGCGACATCAGTAGCAGAACGCCAACGCTACTGTATAACAGATCAAGATGTATTAACCCTAGCAGACTATGCAATAAAAATTGAACAGCACTACAGTGCTAAAGCAGGTATTGCCAAACCCATGGATATGGAATGGGCTAAAGATGGACTTGATGGCAAACTTTATATCGTCCAAGCGAGACCAGAAACCGTGGTTTCCCAACAAAATGCCTTGTTACTAACACAATATGCTCTTAAAAACCCACCACAACCTTTAGTGGTTGGACATGCGGTAGGCAGTAAGATTGCCACAGGTACAGCAAGAATTATAAACAACTTGTCTGAATTAAAAGATTTTAAAGTCGGTGATGTATTGGTTGCCGATTTAACAACTCCGGATTGGGAACCGGTTATGAAAATTGCCTCGGCAATTGTCACTAACCGAGGGGGACGCACGTGTCATGCCGCTATCATTTCACGTGAATTAGGTGTCCCCGCTGTCATTGGTTGTGAAAATGCGACTAGTCATATTAAAAACAATAGCTTAGTAACGGTGTCCTGCGCCGAAGGCGATAAAGGTAATGTCTATGCGGGCGTGCTGACTTATGAAACGACTTGTACTGATTTAAGTGATTTAAAACGCCCAAACACAAAAATCATGTTAAATCTGGGCAATCCTGAACTCGCTTTTAAAACCCGATTCCTCCCAAACGATGGGGTGGGTTTAGCCAGAATGGAATTTATCATTACTGAATATATAAAAGCCCATCCGATGGCTTTAATCCATCCAGAGCGCGTCCAAGATGAAAAAGAACGTAATCAACTGCATCAATTGACCCACCAATTCACTAACCCCGCCGATTTTTTTATTCAAACTTTAGCAGAAGGCGTAGCCACCATAGCGGCGGCCTTTTATCCAAAACCTGTTGTAGTTAGAATGTCCGATTTTAAAACCAATGAATATGCCACCCTATTAGGGGGCCGTTGGTTTGAGTTTGAAGAAGCCAATCCGATGATCGGCTTCAGAGGCGCCTCCAGATACACCCACCCCGCTTATGCAGAAGGCTTTGCCCTAGAATGTGCGGCAATGAAGCACGTCCGAGATGATATGGGCTTAACCAATGTCATTTTAATGATTCCATTTTGCCGCCGTGTTCAAGAAGCAGAAAAAGTACTTAACTATATGGCAGAATTGGGCTTAAAACGCGGCGAAAATGGCTTAGAAATTTATGTAATGTGTGAAATCCCCAACAATGTTATTCAAATTGATGCCTTCTCTGCCCATTTTGATGGTTTTTCTATCGGGTCAAATGATCTAACGCAGTTAACTTTAGGCGTCGATCGTGATTCAGCCATTATCGCAGATGATTTTGATGAACGGGATGCAGGTGTTAAAGAAATGATCCGGTTAGCCACAGAGGGAGCTAAACGAAACCACAAACACTGTGGCTTATGTGGACAAGCACCATCCGATTATCCTGAAATGGCAGAATTTTTAGTCGAGATAGGCATAGACTCCATGAGTTTAAATCCGGATACTGTTCTTAAAACCACACAATTAGTTTTAGAAACTGAAGCTCGGTTAATCCAGCTATAAACTCCTTATGTAATAACGCATCTTCATGAATAAAAAACATCAGTTAAACCAAAAACTCAAGCTAGCTGCGCCAATCTTATTGTGCGGATGCCTGCTGCAAACGCACCAAGGGCCTGTTAATGCCAGCACTGAACCAACAGACCCGATCGACTTGTATGCACAAATAACAGCAATACAAAGTCAAATGCATATTAATATTGTTGGCTTAGATAAAATTCAAAATGAAGAAACGATAAAAACTAGAGGTACCTTAGAGCAACAAATTACCCAATTATTGGCAAGTTATAATCACATTGTCAGCCGAACCGCTAAAGGAGAAATTGAACGCATTGTGATTGTAAATAAGAAACAAAAATCAGAAAAACAAAATATTATTTTGCCTACCACGCATCGAGGCAATCATTATATGGTATCTGCCAGCCTCACGGGGGATGGCAGTCTGTGGGAATCGATGGAGATGATTATTGATACGGGTGCCGATATAGTGGTATTACCCGCATCAATGATCACAAAACTAGGTTTATCTAACACTCAACTCTCCAGCCAAAAAATGCAAACAGCGAATGGTTTAACAGACGCTAAAATAGGCACATTGCAAGCGCTTACTTTAGGCGGTGAAACTATTAATAATGTGCAAGTTGCTTTTATAGCCGATAAATTATTAGGAGCACATCGGTTATTAGGCATGAGTGCTTTAAACAGATATCAAATCAATATCGATGATCAAAATCAGTCAATCACCTTAATAAAAAAATAACTACTGCTATTAAAATGCTCTTATAGGTCTTACCGCTAATAAATAACTTTTATTAAAATAATTAGCTTGAGTACCATCCGTAAAACTTTGCGCCCAAGCATAATCAATGTCATCTTCAGTGGAAGTCCAATAATTATCAGTTGTAAAATCACCAACCCCTACCGCTAACAGATTGTTATAAATTTGTACCATTTCACCTAAAGAAGGTAAAAACCAGTCATCTTTACCATTCGGTGAAATATAATCATGTGCAATATTAGCAGCACTATCTTTACAAACCTGTATCATTTCATCCGTATTATCTTTACCTTTGCCTATAGCTTTATTTACCCAACCATTCGCTTTAACAATTGACCGAGTCGTAACATCACACCAAACAACCTCTTTAATAGCATCTGCGGGCGCTGCTTCAAGATAATCAAAGCCAGGAAACCTATCCGTATAATCTATAAAAAAGATATACCCGCCACCTGGGCCCACATCACCTATTTTATAGGTAAAATTCTCACCCCATCCTAAACCAATAGGGCCTTGTAGACCTCGATCACCTTTCGCACCCGTATCACCCTTAACACCTGCTGGACCCTGTGAACCAACATCACCTTTGGCTCCCGTATTACCTTTCTCGCCTTTCGCTCCTATTGGTCCTTGTAAACCAATATCGCCTTTTGGCCCAACAGGACCTTGAACGCCCTTATCACCTTTATCACCTTTTAATCCGGTTAAAGTAGTTGCCAATAATTGCCAGTTATTACCCGTTGCTGTAGGTAATATATTCTTATTAGTTTTAGCCAAGTTGAGATAATTTCTACTATTAAAAGTTACTATATCTCCAAGCTGATAGACAATAGTAGCTTTCCAACCCCCCATATAAGAACCGATCTTAATTTCAGCAGAAGCATAGCTTGTTACCAATAAAAAGCACATTAAAGATACAATTTTGATTAATATTTTTTTTGTAGTATTCATAAGTTATACACACTCAAGTTTATTATTTAAGTCCAGATGCAAAAGATCTGAGTTCGGGTAATTTTTTTGCTGCTCGGCCATTAACACCTATAGCTGGTAAAGTAAGGTTTTCTTCTTTAAAACGTCCTGAACTAATCCTTTTTTCATTACCGATACTACCGTTCGGAATTACTAAAGATGGATGGTCAAAAGGCGCTTTTTCCCATCTAACTCTCTCATCGGTTAAAGTTTTAAGAAAGGCCACAATGTCATCAACATCAGAACTAGTTAAATTTAAAGTTTCATGAATCAACGTAGTTGAATTACATGTAAAATCTAGTAATTGTTTATTTCCGGCCATATCGGCAGCTAAATTACTCGGGTACCCACCCTCATTAGGTTTGTGACCAGAATTATCAATTAAACCATTTGCATCAGGCTCAGCGGCAATAATGGAGTTACCATAAGCATCAATACCTAGTATGGGACGACCACATTGCGTATCACGCAAAAAGGAGTCATCACGATCACCGCCACGATTATAAAAACGTACCACTTGTTCTAAAGTGGCTTGACCCCCGTTATGAAAATAAGGCCCTGTTAATTCAACATTTCTTAAGCTAGGGGTTTTAAAGGCACCATCTACGGCATCTCTCTCATCCTTAACTATAGGATCTGTCCCACATAACATACTGGCATTAGTCGTGTTTGGATTCCAATTCATACAGCCAATATCTTGTGCGAACAAAGTCGAATTAGTAAACACATTATCAGGAGCTAAACTAGATATATGGGCATTATCGAAATTAGAATCATAGGGATCATAAGCATTTCTTTTACCATTTCTAGAAAAAGACAGTGGAAATCCATAAGCATCTGTTCCACCTACACCAATATCTTCCTCAGTAGGCCGGACACCAATGTTGTAAAAACCATCATCATATAAAGCCACACCTCCATCACCCATGATCATGCGTTGCACATATTTACCAATATCCATAGCGTTATTTGCGTTTTCAACATGACTAACAGAAGCAGAGGTAAACTCAGCACCCAAATGACAATTAATACATTGACCTTTTCCGACAAACAAATTCTTACCATTTAATTCTTGATCGGTAAAATCACCTCCACTATAGGTAGGATCTTCTTGGGCCTGATCAAATCTGGAATTATCAGAAACTAAAGTTGCTTCATAAGCTTCAACAGCTAAACCCCAAAATAAAGAAAAGTTATTTTCAATTAATTTGTAGCCAGCAATTTTTTGATTATCATTAACATTCCAATAATTATCGTTAAAAGCACTTTGAATTAAAGACTTATAGGTAAAATTAGATTTAAGCCCCATACCTGATTTAGCATAACTACCTAAAACACTATCAGTAGGATCAACCACTTGATTATTTAATGGCTTAAGCGCTAGTAATTTTTTTCCTAATTGCACAAAACTTTTGCCACCACAAGTCATCTCAAAATCACTAAGAGCGGGACCTACCGCTTGTGAAGCCAAACTTGAATTAAATATACTCAGGCGTGTTTTTACTAATTTACCATTAGCATCTTTAACATAAATCTCATCACTCGGTATTTTGCTGGCATCAGCAAAACGTCTTAACCCGAACGGATCTAAGCCATTAAATATGTTATTAGCACGCCCATCCCAAAAATTTCTAAAGTTATAAACTGCGTTAATAACGGTTGGCGTATTTCTGGGTTCAACCTGACGGACATAATTACCCGCTACACTAAACACCGAAGCATTAACATGTTTTTTAGAAAAACGAGTCTCACACTTTTCCTTTTTATCCTCAGCCGTTAAGCTCATAAAAGTGGAATGAAAAACCCCTTGAGAAGAAATGATGTCATCCGTATCTTGAATAACTGGAGCATTACGATCATTTTGCGCAGCTAAATTTTCAATAGGCTTTTTAGACTCATAATATTTACGTAACGGGAAATCTGCGAGAGTTAATTTGTAATTTGGCCCCTTACCTACTCTAGGCGCTAATGGATCTAAACTATGATTTTTTGAATTCGTATCCAAAAAGTTAAATACATTACCTATAGGCGTTTTTCCATCCTTAGCAAACTTACCAGAAGTATTTCTGGAGCCTGGATTAATCTGATTTTTAATACGATTATCCGCACCGGCATGAAAATGACAACTCGCACACGCTAAACCATCACTACCCACTTGCGAGTCCCAAAAAAATATCTTACCCAGCGCAATTAAAGCTTTTTTATCTTTAATAATCGTTTTATAGATTGACACTTTATTACCATTTGAATCAATAGTATAAGGTTCAGGTACCGGAATACATTTTAAAGAAACCGGTAACTCTGGAAAGGCACGTAAACTATTTTGATCGCAAGTAACGGGTAAAGTTGCACTGACTGTCTGTTGCGTCGGTGTGCTAATCGGATTGCTAATCGTATTAGCCTGCACTGTTAGTGCAGGCATAGTCAATACAAACATAAGCAATATTAAAAAATTTTTTATTTTCATATTAATTAGTCTCATAGACTTATATTAAAACTGACAAGTATTTTGGCCATTGATAACACCACAGGTAATTGTCGGTACCACTGATAATTCCCCGCCCCGACTAGAATAGATTGTTACAGAGGTTGGTACTGAATACATCGTGCTAGGCAAAGCCATATTTCCAACTGGTTTTTGAGGCGATACAATGGTTCCATTAGCGGTATAACTCCAACATTGCGGCACACCCGTAGGGCAAACCGCTCCCGCTCCAGTTACAACTCCTGATGGATTTGAAACCTTTTGCATGGGTTGTGGATCTGCCGCCATAGGAAACCCAAATTGATCAAAGGCCTGCACATACAGCTGTAAATTTGGAGTATTAGCCGGCAATGTTGAAGTAGCTTGTACATTTAATACGCCTTTATTTTGTTTGTTATCCCACCTAGCGATAGCAAAATTAACGATATCGGGTACCTGATTAGCAGGAATTGATAACTGATTGGCTAATTTACCCGCACAATATTTAGAAGCTGGCATCGGCGCTGCCCAAGGTGCAGGATCTAAAACACCTACTATAGGTGGATTGGCTCCCGCAGAAATGGTGGTTAGTGGGCCAGAACCACACGCTAAAAAGGCTAAATCTTGAAAATTATTAGGTAAAACCGGCGCACCTTGAAACAAAGTTTCTGGGAAAATAAAATCAAAATTAGGCGCATTATATTGTCCAGCCACTAAACCATTGGCGAATTTACCCGCTGGATTATCAGCCTCCATGTAACTTCTAGGCAGATAACATGGCATAGTACGAC
>CAIVAH010000308.1 GCA_903903765.1 uncultured Methylococcaceae bacterium | reverse complement strand
ATATCTATCACACGAGCCACTTTAGATAAGCCTAGTACTTTACCTTGCGGCAAATAACCCACATGACATTTACCAATAAAGGGTAATAAATGATGTTCGCATAAAGAATACAGTTCAATATCCTTCACAATGACCATATCTTCGGTATCAGCCGAAAAAATCGCGCCATTTAAAACTTCTTCTAAGGATTTCTCATAACCGTTATTTAAAAACTTAAAGGCTTTTGCAGCTCTTTTAGGTGTATCAATTAAACCTTCTCGGGTTAAATCTTCTCCTACTGCTTTGATAATGCCTGCGAAATGCTCTTCCATGGTGTTCTGTCTCTATAAATAAAAATAGCTAAAAGTATAGCACTACCCATAAGCCTAGAGCCATACTTAGTAAACCCCGTAACTTACAAGGTATATTCCAATGCTTTTAAGATAACTGACTCATCAGCACCAGGTTTACAAGCATTCTCACTCAGGTGTCTACGCCACCCTCTAGCACCGAGTTCACCATGAAATAATCCCAAAATATGCCGAGATACATTATTAAGGCGCAAACCTAAACTGAGATGTTCTTGTATATAAGGGATCAACTGCCGCACAATATCTTGCCGGCAATTCGCTTTTGTTATATCACCATAAATTAGATTGTCCACTTCAGCTAATATATAGGGATTCTGATAAGCCTCTCGTCCCACCATGACACCATCAACAAACGCCAACATCTCTTGAACCTGCTCTAGTGTAGTGATACCGCCATTAATGATAATTTGTAAGTGTGGAAAGTCGCGTTTTAACTGATAAACACGCTCATAATCTAAAGGGGGTACTTCGCGATTTTGCTTAGGTGATAAACCTTTTAACCAGGCTTTTCTAGCATGCACAATAAACGTTTTACAGCCGGTATCGGCAATAGTGCCTATAAAATGCACCAACTCGTCATAAGAGTCTTTATCATCAATACCGATTCTTGATTTAACAGTCACAGGAATAGAAACCACTGCTGCCATAGCGGCAATACATTCTGCTACTAAAGCCGGTTCTGCCATTAAACAAGCCCCAAAACTACCATTTTGCACGCGATCACTCGGACAGCCAACGTTTAAATTAATCTCATCATAACCATACTCTTCAACCATCTTGGCGCATAAAGCTAAATCTTTAGGATTGCACCCGCCTAACTGGAAGGCTACTGGATTTTCTGAGGCATTAAATTGCAAGAATCGATCCTTGTCGCCATGAATTAAAGCCCCAGTCGTCACCATCTCGGTATACAACAAAGCATGTTGTGATAATAAACGATGAAAATACCGACAGTGTCGATCCGTCCAATCTAACATGGGCGCAACGGAAAACCGTCTATCCATCATATTTAATGATTGCCAATCTGTATGCAAAGTATCGGTTTTAAAATTTTCCTCACTCACTTTCATCTGCTTCCATTACTTCTCTAAATACGTATAAGAAGTTAAGCCGGCCACCAATTCTGCTTCAAAATCATGGCGTTCTTGGGCACTTAAGGGGCTATTAGCTAATTTATCTCTATACGCCGCTTTTAACTCTTCGGTACTAATATGTACATAATCCAATAAATCGCTAACATCCTCGCCCTCTTGCAGATCAAAAAAGTGATAACCTTGCTCATCAATTTTAATATTAATAGAATGCGTATCGCCAAACAGATTATGCATATCACCCAAAATCTCTTGATAAGCACCCACCATAAAAAAGCCGATTAAATACGGCTCATCAGGATTAATTACATGCAAGGGCAAAGTGTTCTCAAGATTTTGACCATCGATGTATTGATCAATACGCCCATCAGAATCACAGGTTAAATCTTGAATCACCGCTCTGCGCACCGGCTGTTCTTGCAAGCGATGAATCGGCATAATCGGGAAGATTTGATCAATACCCCAAATATCGGGTGTCGATTGAAACAAAGAAAAATTACAAAACACCTTATCGGCTAATTTTTCATTTAACTCATCTAAAATAGTTTCTTCACTTTGAATACTGGGGTCTAACTGATCTTTAATTTGCTGACACACTAAAGCATAGTTATTTTCGACATGCGCTAACTCAGCAATACTTAATTTATCTTGCGTAAAACGTGCCCGCGCTTCCGCTAAATTAAATTGCGCATCATGATAATGCTCCGCCAAATTACTCACGGCAGGTAATGCCGCTAACTCGGTTTGATTACTGTATACAGACTCAATATCCGTTACATTAGTAATTAACACTGCATGATGCGCTGTGATAGCCCGACCCGATTCCGTGATAATATCCGGCTGCGGCATGTCTTTTTCTGCACATAACTTAGCAAAACTACGCACGATGTTTTGTGCATATTCATCTAAGCTGTAATTAATAGACGATTCTCTACGAGATTGACTGCCATCATAATCCACCCCCAAACCACCGCCCGCATCAATGATTTTTACGGTCGCGCCTAAACGATGTAACTCTACATAAAACTGCCCAGCTTCTCTTAAGGCCACTTTAATATCGTGAATATTGGCAATTTGCGAACCCATATGAAAATGCAACAACTGCAAGCAGTCCAACATAAACACTGATTTTAAACGCTCCAGCAATTGCAACACTTCATAAGCGTGTAAACCAAACTTAGATTTTTCACCGCCACTATTTTGCCATTTACCCGCACTAATGCTGGACAACCTAACCCTAACCCCTAACTGAGGTTTAACGTTTAACAGCGCCGCTTCTTCTATAATTAACTCTAATTCTTGCGGCTTTTCTATGACTAAATATAAATTAAGCCCCATCTTTAAACCGATTAAGGCTAAGCGAATATAAGCTCTATCTTTATAGCCATTACAAACCACCACGCCTTTATTAGATAAAGCCATTACTGCCAATAACTCGGGTTTACTACCCGCTTCTAAACCAATATTATTTGCCGCTAAAATGCCTTCAACCACTTGACGTTGTTGATTAACTTTAATGGGAAACACAGGCGTATATTGACCGGTATAATGGTTATTAGCACACGCTTTAGCAAAGGCGGCTGATAAACGCGTAACCCGATCTTTTAAAATATCTGTAAAACGCACTAACACCGGCAAAGATAATTTTTTATCATTAAGAGATTGTGCAATCTCGTATAAATCTAACTCAATCGATTTATCAGAACTGGGTTTTACGCACACATGACCGTTTGAATTTATAGAAAAATAGCCATCACCCCAATTTCCAATGGCGTAAGTTTCTGCTGATTGCTCAGTTGACCATGTTTTACTCTGATTAAAATTCACTGACTACTCCGTTTTATGCATAAAGATTAAGAAATTCTAATATAATGCACCATTATTTATTCGTTTATTTTTTAGGATCTTTGCTACATGAACCCATCTGAATGGTTTACCGAAATTGTCCCAGGCTCTCAATCGGCTTTCTCATTAAAAATAAAACAAAAACTACACGAAGAACAATCTGATTTCCAACACCTAGAAATCTATGAAACAGAAACTTTCGGTAACTTAATGGTTATTGACGGTTGCACCATGGTTTCTACCCGTGATAACTTTTTTTATCATGAAATGATGAGTCATCCGGCTTTATATACGCATCCTGATCCTAAAACTGTATGGATTATTGGTGGTGGTGATTGCGGAACTTTAAGAGAAGTTTTAAAACACAGCAGTGTAGAACAAGCCATCCAAATTGATATTGATGAACGCGTAACACGCTTAGCAGAAATCTACTTTCCTGAGTTATGCGAATCAAACAATGACCCAAGAGCCGATTTAAAATTTATCGACGGCATTAAATGGGTAAAAGATGCAGCACCCAACTCCGTTGATATTATTATTATTGACAGCACAGACCCAGTAGGGCCTGCCCTAGGCTTATTTAGTGAAGCTTTTTACCGCGATTGCTTTAACTGTTTATCAGAAAACGGTATGATCGTACAACAAAGTGAATCTGCGCTATTTAACCTATCATTAATTGGTGAAATGCGTAATGCAATGAGTGCCAGTGGCTTAACGCATTTAAAAACCCTATTTTTTCCACAATGCTTGTATCCATCAGGCTGGTGGAGTGCTACGATTGCCAGCAAGACCGCATTAAGTGCTTTTAGAGAAGAAGCGTGTGCCAACAAAGCCTTTGAAACTGTTTACTATAATGTGGACATTCATAAAGCTTCATTAGCACAACCTGAGTTTTTTAAAAAAGCTTTTCTTAAATAAAACCAAAGAGACTATAATCATGTTTGACCCAAAAGCTATTGATGATATTGCTAATCGTTTAGCCGGTGCTATTCCTCCTAGTCTAAAGACTTTAAAAGATGATTTAGAAAAAACCTTTAACGGCATCTTACAAGCGGGCTTAGGTAAATTAGAATTAGTGACTCGTGAAGAGTTTGAAGTACAAAAAATGGTGTTAGCTAAAACGCGTAGCAAATTAGAAGACCTAGAAAAACGTGTTGCAGATATGGAAGCCTCGTTTAGCAACACTGAAGCATAGAGAACTTATCGCCTCCGCTCCAATTTTATTGAAGTTGCTTTAGTCAAAAGTAAAGCTCTAAAGCAACTATTACCTCGAGTGGCTTACCCTACCAACAAAATATCAGGATGCTTATGATAATGTTATGTGACATAAGCCCGTGGGCTTAGCAATATTATTTAGCCGAGGCCGCGCTGGTATTAAAGCACCATTAGTAATGGTGGAAGTTCATATAGCAAACGGATTACCCTGCTTAAATATGGTCGGCTTAGCTGAGACAGCCGTTAAAGAAAGCAAAGACCGCGTCCGGGGTGCTCTATTAAACTCACACTTTGATTTCCCAGCTCAACGTATTACTGTAAACCTAGCTCCAGCAGATTTGCCCAAAGAAGGAGGTCGTTTTGACTTAGCTATTGCCCTAGGTATATTAGCCGCCTCAGCACAAATCCCCAGCAGCAAACTAAATAAATACGAATGCATAGGTGAGCTATCTTTAGGTGGAGAGTTACGCGCTATAAAAGGGGTACTACCCATTGCTATTGCAGCACATAAAGCGCAAAGAACACTGATTTTACCCAAAGAAAATATGGCAGAAGCCTCCTTAGTTAAAGGCATTGAATTAATTCCCGCCACTCATTTATTAGAAGTTTGCGCATATTTAAACTCTAAACAAAATGACCCAATTACACTTACAAACCAAGACACTAATATAAATAATATATTAGTTGAATCCAATCCACATAATGAAGTTACCAATAATAATGAAACCTTAGACTTTGCAGATGTACATGGACAATATCATGTTAAGAGGGCTTTTGAAATTGCTGCAGCAGGTTCTCATAATTTACTGCTGATTGGCCCACCCGGCACAGGCAAATCCATGTTAGCCGCACGTTTACCAAGCATATTACCATTATTAACCGAAGAGCAAGCACAAGAAAGCGCGGCAATAGCCTCTATTAGTGACCAAGGCTTAAATGTGGTGGCCAATTGGTTAAAACCTCCTTTTAGAGCACCCCATCACACAGCTTCTGCTATTGCTCTGGTGGGTGGAGGAAGCAACCCTAAACCGGGGGAAATATCTTTAGCCCATAATGGCACATTATTTTTAGATGAACTACCAGAATTTGATAGAAAAGTACTTGAAGTATTACGTGAACCTTTAGAATCTGGACATATCATCATCTCACGTGCAGCCAGACAAGTTGATTTTCCAGCAAGATTTCAGTTAGTAGCCGCGATGAATCCTTGTCCATGCGGATATTTGGGCGATCAATCAGGACGTTGCCACTGTTCTTCAGAACAAATCAGCCGCTATCGAGCCAAGGTATCAGGACCCTTACTAGATAGAATAGACATGCACCTAGAAGTACCAAGAGTTTCGCATGAGATATTACGAAAAGGTGCTACAGATGGTGAAGAAACCAGTTCGACCATCAGGAAAAGAGTTTGTATAGCAAGAAATATAGCCTTAGCTAGAAGTGGCAAAGCTAACTCAGCCTTAAATGCAAAAGAAGTAAAACAAATTTGCACTTTAACAGAGTCTAGTCACCAACTATTAGAAAAAGCTATGGAAAAATTCGGTTTATCACATCGAGCCTATCACCGGATATTAAAACTTGCCAGAACCATT
>CAIVAH010000307.1 GCA_903903765.1 uncultured Methylococcaceae bacterium | reverse complement strand
TTATATAATTTTGATTGAAATTCATCTGGAGTCAAAATCATAACGACATCAGCACCAGCCACCGCAGGAGCTACGTCTTGTACGGTTAAGCCGTGTGCTTGTGCTTTTGCAACGGAAGGGGACCCTGCGCGAAGACCAACAACTACATCAACGCCTGATTCTTTTAAGTTAAGGGCATGAGCATGACCTTGAGAGCCGTAGCCGATGATCGCAACTTTTTTTGCTTTAATAATTGATAAGTCGGCGTCTTTATCGTAATAAACTTGCATGATTTTTCCTGTTCTCTCTGTGTTTAGTTATAAAAAGGTTATAGATGTAAGCCTAGCTCACCTCTAGAAATTCCTGTTGGGCCCGAGCGTACCGCTTCAATAATTGATTCTGGATCAATAGCTGCTATAAAAGCATCTAGCTTTTCTGACGGTCCAGTCATTTCAATAATATAAGTGGTAGGGGTTACGTCAATAATTTTGCCGCGGAATATATCGGCCATGCTTCTAATTTCATCACGCATTTCTGGTGAGGTTCTTACTTTAACCATCAACAATTCGCGCTCAATATGAAATGACTCAGCAAGGTCGATTAATTTTACGACATCAATTAATTTGTTCAGTTGTTTTGTGATTTGTTCAATAATTTCATCGTTGCCACGCGTCACTAAAGTCATTCTAGATAAACTAGGGTCTTCGGTAGGCGCAACGGTGAGTGATTCTATATTGTATCCTCGAGCTGAAAATAAACCGGCTACACGTGATAAAGCGCCTGATTCATTTTCCATTAAAATAGAAATAATGTGTCTCATTATGCTAGTTCTCTATCGGTAGATGTGCCTATGGCAACACGTAGTTTCATATCATGATGGCCTTTGCCAGCTTCAATCATGGGGTAAACGTTTTCTGTTCTGTCCGTCATTATGTCGATAAAGACCGTGCGATCTTTCATAGCAAATGCAGTTTCTAAAGTGGGTCTAACTTCTTCAGGTTTGTCGATCCGTAAACCTACGTGCCCATAAGCTTCAGCCAATTTAACAAATTCAGGAAGAGTATCCATATAAGAATGGGAATAGCGGCTTTCATATGAAAATTCTTGCCACTGTCTAACCATGCCCATATAACGATTATTAAGATTAATAATCTTAACGTGCGTTTTATACTGTAGGGCGGTAGATAATTCCTGTATACACATTTGGATACTGGCTTCTCCTGTAACACAAGCAACATCTGCTTCCGGAAACGCCAATTTGACGCCAATAGCCGCAGGTAAGCCAAAGCCCATTGTGCCTAAGCCACCTGAGTTTATCCAACGACGTGGTTTATTAAATTTATAATATTGTGCGGCCCACATTTGGTGCTGCCCTACATCTGATGTTACATACGCATCACCTTTTGTAACTTCGTGTAACTGCTCAATAACATATTGTGGTTTGATTAAAGGGCTAGTTCTATCAAAATCTAGGCAATTAATCGTTTGCCATTCACTGATTTGTTTCCACCATTGTGCTAAAGCGTCTGCATCAGTTTTAATACAACTTTCTTTAATTAGACTTAGCATTTGTTCCAGCACAGGCTTAATATCACCGACTATTGGAATAGCAACTCGTACTGTTTTAGAGATAGATGCAGGATCTATGTCAATATGGATAATTTTTGCATGCGGGCAAAATAAATCCAGTTTGCCTGTTACACGGTCATCAAATCGGGCGCCAATAGCAATGATGACATCACTTTCGTGCATCGCCATGTTGGCTTCATAAGTGCCGTGCATGCCCAGCATGCCCACATACTGGTTGTCTGTGGCAGGGTAAGAACCTAAGCCCATTAATGTGTTGGTAATGGGATAACCCAAAGCACGAGTGAACTCAATTAATTGCTCGCTGGCTTCGCCTAGTACAACACCACCACCCGAATAGATTATGGGTCTTTTGGCGCTGAGTAGTAAATCTACGGCTTTTTTAATTTGATCTTTGTGTCCGCTGACTACTGGGTTATAAGATCGAATAGAAACGCTTTCTGGGTATGAGTAAGGCACTTTAATGTTAGGTGCAGTAATATCTTTGGGGATATCGATAACCACTGGGCCAGGGCGACCGCTCGTCGCAACATAAAAAGCTTTTTTGATGGTTTCAGCTAATTTAGTGACATCTTTTACTAAAAAGTTGTGTTTAACACAAGGGCGTGTAATACCCACCATATCAACTTCTTGGAATGCATCACTACCAATAACAGGTAAAGATACCTGGCCAGAAATAACAACTAGGGGTATTGAATCTAAATACGCAGTTGCAATACCAGTAACAGCATTAGTAGCACCAGGACCTGACGTAACTAAAACGACGCCTGGTTTTCCAGTTGCTCTTGCATATCCGTCTGCTGCATGAGTAGCGCCTTGTTCATGGCGTACTAAAATGTGTTTGAGTTCTTCTTGTTGGAATATTGCATCGTATAAATGTAATACGGCCCCACCAGGATAGCCGAAAATATACTCAACACCTTCGTCAATAAGACTTTGAACTACGATTTGTGCCCCGTTTAGCTCCACGCTAACACCTCAATAAACATGATTATTTCTTTTAATTTTAGTCGAAAAGACTGATTTATCTTAATTGTGTTGAACTTTAAAAAATAATTAATAGACCTTTTTAGATGATTATTTTTTTTGCACACAACATAACATCAAGCATTTTACTTGGTTATTAACAAAATTGTAATTATCTAGTGCGACCTTTTTACTTTTATCGACTATAAATTAGGTATTTAAATTAAAAATTGTTAAAAACTTAGCCTGTATGTGAACCCTATGGATCAGTAGTCTATAATACTGTTAAAGATCAGTGAAATTTTATTTAGCATGGTTTTATGCTTATAGATACTTTAGTACGACGGATTTTGATATCAAAATGGGATGAATTTAAGCACATGAAAAAAACTATTATTCTTTTTAACTAATCGACTTTATTAATTAAGCTACTCTTATTCTCACCTAGTGTTAAATATAATCTGGATTTCTTTTTTCTTAATCGCTTTTTTAGTAGCTGTTTTTAAGCTAGTTATCTTAGGCGATCAGCAAGTTTTTGCAGAATTAATGCAGGCCATGTTTAGCTTATCAAAGTCTGCTTTTGAGATTTCTTTGGGTTTAACTGGTGTGTTGGCCTTGTGGTTGGGCATTATGAAGATTGGAGAAAAGAGCGGCTTTATTGATTTAATCACGCGAAGTCTTACGCCGTTATTTAGTCGTTTAATGCCTGAAGTGCCTAAAGATCATCCCGCGTTGGGCGCTATCGTCATGAATATTTCTGCTAATGCTTTAGGTTTAGATAATGCCGCCACACCTTTAGGCATTAAGGCGATGCAAGAATTGCAAACTTTAAATCCTAAGCCTGATACGGCTAGCAATGCTCAAATTCTATTTTTAGTGATCAATACATCTGGAGTCACTTTATTTCCGATTACAATTTTTACTTATCGTGCGCAGTTAGGTGCATTAAATCCTACTGATGTGTTTATCCCTATTTTAATTGCCACTTATGTATCAACAATGATGGGTTTATTAGCGGTCGCTTTTGTGCAAAAAATTAATCTGCTCGATAAAATAGTGATGGCTTATCTAGGTGGCTTTACTTTAATTGTTGCCGGTTTATTAGCTTATTTTTCTCATTTATCGCAAGCGCAAATGTTGGTGCAGTCGGCTATTATCAGTAATCTGATTTTATTCAGTTTAGTGATCAGTTTTATTATCGGTGCTGTTTATAAACGTATTAATGCTTACGAGGTTTTTATTGAAGGTGCTAAAGAAGGTTTTAAAACGGCTATATTAATTGTCCCTTATTTGGTGGCTATGTTAGTGGCTATTGGCGTTTTTAGATCAAGTGGAGCCTTAGAATTATTAGCCGATTTAGCTAGAATGGCTGTGCAGAGTCTAGGTATGGATGATCGATTTATTGATGCTTTACCGACGGCGTTAATGAAGCCGTTTAGTGGTAGTGGTGCTAGGGCGATGATGATTGATACCATGAAAACTCATGGCGCAGACTCTTTTGCCGGGCGCTTAGCCTCAATTGTACAAGGCAGTACTGAGACTACTTTTTATGTGTTAGCGATTTACTTTGGTGCAGTGGGTATCAAACGTATTCGTCATGCTGCGGCTTGTGGGATAATTGCTGATTTTTCGGGTATTATTGCTGCAATTGTAGTGGGATATTGGTTTTTTGGATAATTGATGAAAGTTCATCTTAAAACATTAGGCTGTAGGCTTAATGAAGCAGAATTGGAAACTTGGGCGCAGGCATTTCAAAAGTTTGGACATCAAATTACTCGCCAAGCAGAAGCGGCTAATTTGATTGTGATTAATTCGTGTGCCGTCACCCAAGATGCTGCTAGAAAGTCTCGGCAGTTAGTGCGGCGTATTCATCGTGATAATCCGCAAGCAAAATTAGTACTAAGTGGGTGTTATGCGACTTTAAACCAAGAAGAAGCGCAGTCTTTAATGGGCGTGGATTTGGTGGTTAGTAATAAAGATAAAGACCAGTTGGTAGAAAAAACTTTAACAGAGCTAACGATGGAAGTCATGCCCGCGATGTCCACCGAGCCTGGCGAGATTTCTTTATTTACTCGT
>CAIVAH010000306.1 GCA_903903765.1 uncultured Methylococcaceae bacterium | reverse complement strand
TATTGATTGGCTTATTTGGGGTAAAACTCCCTAAATCGGGCAATTGGATGAAGTATGTGCAATGGTTATTGGGCGTATTAATTATTTACATTTCTTATACTTATTTAGAAAAAGGTTTATCTGGTTATAACTTTAAAACAGAAAATATTCAGTTGGTATTTTTTGGCGCTTTAATTTTATTGTTTTCAGTTTACTTTTGGGAAAGAGATACGCTTTCTGGTTTTATCCGCATGGAAAGAGCGTTGTGTATATTATTTTCTGTAATCGGCAGCGTGGTACTAGCACAAGGTGTTTTTACCAATAGTGTCGCAGCCTCACAACCCGAAGCTATTTCAATGGGCGCAAATACCAAAGCCATTCAAACTGAAACGAAAGGCGAATTGACTTGGTTTTTAAATAAAGAAGATGCTATTAAAGCCGCTAAAGAACAAGGCAAACCTATTTTTATTGACTTCTTTGCCTACTGGTGCGCTAATTGTAAAGCCTTTGAACAATTAACCCTAACTGACAAGCCATTAATAGAAGGACTTAAGCACGCTGTTCTGCTTAAAATCCATGACACCGATCCTGAGTTTAAAACCTTCCAAAACGATCCGCGTTATCCAGAATTAAAGGTAGGTTTGCCTTTTTTCATCATCATGGATGCTAGTGAAAATTTGATATACAAAACCAGTGATTACACGAGAACTGAAGAAATGCTTATGTTTTTGGTGGAATAAACTAATCTGCGGTGATGCAATTTAGTGCTCTATTCTTTAAAAACATCTGCAATTTCGCATCCTTCTAAGGATGTAAGATGAGTTTCTGAGCACTTGATTCCATGTTCATTTAATGACTGTTTCATAATTTCAATTTGTTTATCCAATGCTTGAATGTGTAAAAGCATATTATTAATCGCATTAGCAATAGGATCTGGCATATTTACACCGGTACCATAAGCTTCAAATATTGCTTGATTTGATAAAGTGCTTAGCTGTGCTTGATTATTTTTTTTTAGGTTACTGATATTATGACTAGGTATACCTACTACAGTAACTCCCGCAGGTACCTATTTTTGCACCAGGGTGAATTTCTATACCAGTTAACCATCGATTAAAATATGCAATAAATCGCGCTAGCCAATGAAAATTTTTGTTCCAAATACAATAACTAATTCTATGTAAAAAAACTGCATGCACCCCTGGGTAAGTGGTTATAACATCCCATATTGATTGTGCGGCTGGATCTCTTTCAAAAACACAGGAAATATCTTCTTTAATGCGGTTAAACATCAGTGATGCCTTTGCTTATCTTGTGACATGCGTAAAATGCCTCTTAGAATATCAATTTCTTTAACATCTAAATCTGCGCGATTAAAAATTCGTCTTAAGCGCCTCATGATTGACTTAGATTTGTCAGGATGTATAAAACCTATATCTGTTAATGTTTGATAGAGATGTTCATAAAATAAATCCATTTGTTCGTTTGTAGCTTTAATGGCTTTACCTTTGTCACCTATGATTAGTTCACTGTATTGTCCTGCGCCAATAAATAATTCATAACAAACCACTTGCACAGCTGCAGCGATATTGAGTGAGCTATAGTCTTCGTTGCACGGAATTCTCAGAAGATATTGACATAGATCGAGCTCATGATTTTTCAGTCCGGAGTTTTCACGACCAAAAATGATGGCTGTTTTAAGTTTTGTATCACTAGCAACAATTTTTTCAGCGGTTTCCCTAGGAGTCATTTCTGGCCAACTAATCGTTCTGCAACGCGCGCTTGCACCTATAACCAGCTGACAATCACTGATAGCGTCATGCAGGGAGTTATAAACAATGGCCTTTGCTAAAATGTCATCGGCACCTGTCGCTCTAGAAGTGGCTTCTGCACTAGGAAAGATTTTTGGCGAAACTAAACATAGATTAGACATGCTCATATTTTTCATCGCACGAGCAACGGCACCAATATTGCCAGGGTGAGATGTTTCCACTAAAACAATTTTAATATGTGAAAGCAAGGGGTGATATCCTTAGATAAAAATACGGCAAGTTTACCAAAAGATTTGCTATCATTATCTTTTTTATCCGCTCATTATAAATTTGTCTATGCAACCCATGTTAAATATTGCCGTCCGTGCTGCTCGTAGTGCTGGCGATTTAATCTTACGATCTTCTGATAATGTGGGTCGGCTTACCATTGATCAAAAAGGTAAAAATGATTATGCCAGTGAAGTAGATCGAATGGCAGAACGAGAAATTATCAATATCATTAAAACGGCGTATCCAGATCACGCTATTTTGGCTGAAGAGAGTGGAGAGCACGTTGGAAATGATTTTGTATGGGTGATTGATCCTTTGGATGGTACCACTAATTTTTTACATGGTTTCCCTCAATATGCTGTTTCTATCGCATTAAAGTATAAGGGGCGTTTAGAAGTTGCGGTTATTTATGACCCGCTTCGTGATGAACTATTCACAGCTAAGAGAGGTGGGGGCGCGATGTTAAATAATCGTCGTCTCAGAGTTACTCAGCCAAATGCTTTAAAAGGCGCTTTATTAGGTACTGGGTTTCCATTTAAGACGGATAGACATCTTGATGCCTATGTGGGTATGTTTAAGGCATTAACAACTGAGTGTGCTGGAATTCGTCGCGCGGGTTCAGCAGCGTTAGATTTGGCTTATGTCGCTGCAGGTCGTCTAGATGGTTATTGGGAAATCGGTATTATGGAGTGGGATATGGCGGCAGGAATTTTACTGGTTAAAGAAGCCGGTGGTGTGGCGACTGATTTTTCTTTTAATGATAAATACATGGAATCAGGTAACGTAATTGTCGGTAGTCCAAAAATGCATCAATTGATGTATCAGCTTATTGAGCCTCATGTGACAGCAGATTTAAAGTAGGCTGTTTTAATAGATAGAGAGCCTTTAATAGACTCTCTAGAATTGGCTAATTAAATAACTCTAATGCTAGCATAATCGCATCTTCACGACCATTTTTTGCAGGATAATAACCTTTTCTAATGCCGATCTCATTGAAGCCAGTTTTTTCATACAGAGCAATGGCTCCGATATTACTGGGTCTTACTTCTAAAAAGATAGTTTCAGCTTTACTTCTTGCTATCTCAATTAAGTGCTCTAGCATTCTACGACCAATGCCTTGGCCTTGTTCTTTCTGATCGACAGAAATATTAAGTATATGAGCTTCACCTACTGCCATTGATAATAAACAATAACCTAAAATACTGTTTTCATATTCACATACAAAGCATTCGTAGCCTGCTTTAAAGCAATCAATAAAAATATCTTCTTCCCAAGGAAACTCATAATTTTCATGCTCTATAGATAAGACACTGGTTAAGTCAGAATGCGTCATGGTTCTGATACGCAATAAATCTTTTTTTGTTACAGAGTCAGGAAATAATTTTGCGTAAAACTCATTATCAGCATCATAGACCACTATTTTTTTTATTTTGTCCATTAGTCCCCGCATTTTTTATCCTTTAATTCTGTGTATAACTTAAATGCATATTGTAAATCTCGCCAAGCAAGGTTTTTTTCACTTAAAAATTTTAATAGATACGCCGGATGATTAATGACTACTACAGGCGTGTTATTAAGCATCGGTTGATCAATAAGTGCGTGCGCAGCAATTTGACCTAAAGCAATAATTATTTTTGGTTGTAATAATTTAATCTGACGTTCAATATAGCTTTGACAACTCAGTAATTCAGTAGCTTGAGGAGTTCTATGCTTAGGTGTCATGCATTTGATGATGTGAGTAACAAAGATGTCTTCTCTGGTTAAATTAATTGCTCTAAGCATTTCCGTAAATAAATCTCCTTCCGCACCTAGCATGGGTTGGCCATTTTGGTCTTCTATTGAGCTGGGTGCTTCAGTTATCCATAACCACTCGGCTTGGTGTGAGCCAGTACCTATAATGCTGTGAGTTCTGCTATCACAAAGGTAGCATTGAGTACATTGGCTAATGTCTGAACTTAGTTTTCCCCAATTATCTTCTACGTAACTTTCAATGGATAATGAAACTCTAGGAACCCAAATATCAATGCCTAAGGCCGTTAAGTACGTAAGTCGAAGTTCATTATCCAAAACCAGTTGCTCAGGGTAAGACTAATTAAACATCACCTTTTTGAGGGTGTTGTTTTTTATCAGTACAGTTTAATTTGTTAACTGCATTGATATAGGCTTTTGCAGAAGCAATCACTATGTCGGTATCAGCGCCTAAACCATTCACCATACGACCTTCTTTCTCAAGTCTAACGGTGACTTCACCTTGTGCATCCGTACCGTTTGTGATGTTATTAACCGAATATAATTCTAAAGATGCGGCGGAATTGACCAGTTTTTCTATAGCTTTTAAGCTTGCATCAACGGCTCCCCCCCCAGTAGAACTGCCTGTTAATTCTTTCGTGTCAATTCGTAGTGTGACGGTTGCAACTGGTGTTTCTCCTGTTTCAGAACAAACTTTTAGCGAAATCAGCTTCACATGTTCATCTTCGGCGTCGAAGCCTGCTTCGGATATAAGAGCTTGCAAATCTTCATCAAAAATTTCATGCTTTTTATCAGCCAAAAGTTTAAATCGAGAAAACGCATCATTTAATTCTTTTTCGGAATTAAAATCAAAGCCAAGTTCGGTCATGCGACTTTTAAAAGCATTTCTGCCCGAGTGTTTGCCAAGTACCATACGGTTAGCTGACCAGCCCACATCTTCTGCACGCATAATCTCGTAGGTCTCACGACTTTTTAAAACGCCATCTTGGTGGATACCCGCTTCATGCGCAAATGCATTAGCCCCGACGATTGCTTTGTTGGGTTGCACAGGAAAGCCAGTGATAGAAGACACCAGTTTAGAGCAGGTTAATATTTCACGAGTATCAATCCCTGTTTGGCAATTAAAAACATCGTGGCGAGTTCGAACCGCCATTACAACTTCTTCAAGTGATGCATTACCCGCTCGTTCACCTAAGCCATTAATAGTACATTCAACTTGTCTTGCACCATTAAGCACGGCAGACAAGGAGTTTGCAACGGCTAAACCTAAATCATTGTGACAATGTACAGAGAAAATGGCTTTATCTGAATTAGGTATGCGCTGAATCAAATTGCTAATAGTCGCGCCAAATTGTTGAGGCAAGCTATATCCAACAGTATCAGGGATATTTAAAGTCGTTGCCCCCGCATCTATAACTGCTTCCAGAATTCTGCATAAAAAATCTTCTTCTGAGCGCCCAGCGTCTTCAGGGGAAAACTCAACGTCATCGGTATACTGTCTAGCACGTTTAACAGCTTTAACTGCATATTCAATGACTTGATCCGGTGACATTTGCAATTTCATTTGCATATGTATCGGTGATGTAGCGATAAAAGTATGAATGCGCGATCTTTGAGCGCCTTTTAAAGCTTCTCCAGCTCTATCAATATCTTTATCTAGAGCCCTAGCTAAACCACAAACAACACTATCTTTAATGATATTAGCGACGGCTTGCACGGACTCAAAATCACCAGGGCTTGCCGCAGGAAAACCTGCTTCAATCACATCAACTTTTAGACGTTCTAAAGCTCTTGCAATTCTAATTTTTTCATCTCGTGTCATTGACGCGCCGGGGCTTTGTTCGCCATCACGTAGCGTGGTATCAAATATAATTAATTTGTCTTTCATAAAAACTCGATTTTAAGAGTTATATCAACGTTGAGTTGATTAATTGATAAGGAAAGTTTAAAAATAGCTTAGGTGAGTAATCTCTAAGTTTATTAAGGTTTACGACTAGATAATCGCCGTTTACGCATCACTAAAGTAATCACTGGGCCAGAAATTGCGTAAGCTAAGAAAAGTAGAAATAACAGAGTTTGTGGTTGAGCCATTATTATTGCGATAGCGAGCATGACGGTAATTGCCACAAAAAATGGCACTTTACCTTTTAAATCGATTTCTTTAAAACTAGAGTATCTAAAGTTACTGACCATAAGTAAGCCGGTGATAATAGTCAGTACTAAGGCTATATATTTCACTATTTCTACAGGGGTAGGCATGATCCAAAGAGAGCCATAGAAAGCCAGCTAGAATGGCTGCAGCTGCGGGGCTGGGTAAGCCCTGAAAATAGCGTTTATCAGCCGAAGTTAATTGGGTATTAAACCGCGCTAAGCGAAGTGCGCCCCCTGCCATGTGCACAAAAGCTGCAAATAAGCCTAGTTTTCCAAAACTGGTAAAAGCCCATAAGTACATTACTAAAGCAGGAGCAGCACCAAATGATACCATGTCGGATAAGCTATCGTATTGAGCGCCAAATTCACTTTGCGTATTAGTTAACCGCGCCACTCTGCCATCCATGCCATCAAGAATCATAGCCACAAAAATAGCGATCGCTGCTGTTTCAAACCGATTGTCCATGGCAGAGGTGATAGCATAAAAACCTGAAAATAAAGCGCCCGTCGTAAATAAATTAGGTAATAAATAAATGCCTCTACGGCGTATGTTGCTTTTTTCTAGAGTCATACTAGGATTAATCTTAATAGGTTTATAGAGTGGACTAAACGATAAATTATACTAGGTATATACAGTTATTTTTAACAAAAACATGCATAACAAAGTTATAAATGTTAAACGATTGCATTTAAAGCAATACCATTAAATGAAATACCTGCCCAACCGTATTTTATAAAAGTTCGAATATTTGCATGATCAGTTCCATCTGGAGTAAGCAGAACATCTTGGTGGTAATAATCACCAAATAAATTTAAAGTATGTGATTCAGATAGTTTATTTAGTAATGCAAAAGCAAATATTCTACAAGAGCCTTCATTAGTACCCGCCGCATTAACTAAGGTATCATTCCCTAAGCCGTTTTTAAACTCAGTGGGGTGGTAGTTGTAGTTTTCACCTATGATAGTGATAGTTTCATTGAAACTGATTCTTTCGTTAAGATTAATTTTTTTTATAAATTTAGTAAGAGTCATGTTAATCCTAGTGGTTTAAGCCTTTTTCATGATGCGTTCTTTTTCACGTTGCCAATCTCTATCCTTAGAAGTCGCCCGTTTATCATGAAGTTGTTTACCTTTAGCGAGGCCAATTTCTAATTTAGCACGACCAGATTTCCAATACATTGACAACGGAATCAAGGTATAGCCCTTACGCTCAACTGAGCCGATAAGTTTATTAAGTTCATGTCGGTTGAGTAGGAGTTTTTTATGCCGAATTGAATCGGGTTTAATATGTGTTGAAGCTGATAATAAAGCCGAAATATGAGCACCCGATAACCATGCCTCTCCTCTTTTTAATACCACATAACTTTCTTTGAGTTGGACGCGGCCTTCGCGGAGACTTTTAACTTCCCATCCTTCTAAAACCATACCAGCTTCAAAGCGCTCCTCTATAAAATACTCATGTTTTGCTTGGCGATTAAGAGCAATCGTCGCATTCTGTTGAGTTTTATTTTTTTTGGAGTTTTTTTCAGCCATGATGTGTGAATATAAATTTTAAAACTGACGAGAGCGATTATTTTTGCTATTTTACTCGATATTATTAATAAGGTGAGTTTTTTGAGGCGCTCGTAAATGATAGATACTAACACAACAAGTCATGGAAAGTGGTCATCACGCTTTGCATATATTCTAGCAGCAACCGGTTCTGCTGTCGGCTTAGGTAATATATGGAAGTTCCCCTATATAACGGGTGAGAATGGCGGTGGAGCATTTGTTTTAGTGTATCTATTGTGTGTTTTATTAATTGGCATTCCTATTATGATGGCTGAAACTCTATTAGGTCGTCGTAGCCAAAAAAACCCAATTGAAGCCATGGAGTTGTTAACCAAAGAAGCGAATGCTGATTCAAATTGGCATTATTTAGGTTGGATGGGTGTCATCGCAGGTTTACTTATTTTGTCTTATTATAGTGTTATTGCTGGATGGTCTTCTGCCTATATATTAAAAGCATTTTCGGGTAGTTTTATAGATGCCGATGCGCTAGCGATAAAATCAATCTTTAATGATTTTATCGCTAGTCCTGTCAAATTAGTGTTTTGGCACACATTATTTATGTTAGCAACTATGTGGATTGTTGTTAAAGGTATCAATAATGGTTTGGAAAAAGCAGTGCAATATTTAATGCCTGTATTGTTCGTTCTGATGTTTTTGTTAGTGGCTTACGCCATGACTACAGGTGACAATTATTTTAAAGGTCTGCACTTTTTGTTCTCTCCAGACTTCAGTAAATTGACCAGTAACTCTGTATTAACGGCTATGGGTCATGCGTTTTTTACGTTGAGTTTAGGAATGGGAGCCATTATGGTTTATGGTTCTTATTTATCGAAAGATATTTCTATTAGTAAAACAGTTTTTCTTATTGCCGGTGCTGATACCATTGTCGCATTATTAGCAGGTATCGCTATTTTTCCAATCGTATTTGCTAATAATTTACACCCCAATTCTGGCCCTGGTTTAATATTCGAAACTTTACCAATTGCATTTGGTGCAATGACAGGTGGATGGCTGATGGGGATATTATTTTTTGTTATGTTGGCAATTGCTGCTTTAACTTCATCTATTTCTTTAATGGAGCCTGCTGTAGCTTGGTTAGTTGAAAATAGAGGATTTTCGCGTCAAAAGGCCTGTGTTTGGTCTGGAGGAGTCACTTGGCTTTTAGGTTTGGGAACTGTTTTTTCATTTAATGTTTGGGAAAATTTTAAAGTATTTGATCGAAATATTTTTCAGATCTTAGATTATTTAACGGCTAATTTAATGTTACCTATAGGCGGCTTTTGTATTGCTATATTTACTGGCTGGATTATGAATGCCCAGCATTCAGAAGATGAATTGGCCTTGCCTAACTCTGGTTATTATCAGGTTTGGAAAATGTTAATCAGTTACGTCGCTCCAGCTGCCGTGTTTTTTGTATTTCTGCATGTTGTTGGGGTTTTGTAATGACAGTCGTACAAAAGAGTGCTTTGGTTAAGTTCTCTGCGCAACAAATGTTTGAATTAGT
>CAIVAH010000305.1 GCA_903903765.1 uncultured Methylococcaceae bacterium | reverse complement strand
CTTTATTTGTTAAAGTGGTTGCTTTATCAAGTTGTTCTAATCGACGTTCAAGTTGATCCATTTTTGCTAAACGATTTTCAAGTTCATGGATACGCTTTTCTAAAGCAGCAGTATCTGCCCCTTTTGCGTTTGAAACGCCTAATATTGTAAAATTGATGGCAATGGCTAATGCGGTTTTTTGTAATTGATTCATGATGAGTACCTTTTGTATATTCTTCGGTTGTCCAGTTGTCCGGTAAGCCCGCTATTTTGTTATTTAGTTTGACTCACCTTTGTTCGGGTAGAGGGTTGCAAAATTAATTATTTTGCATCGAAGCGAATTTTTTCCTTTCGCTCAATCTGAACAATTTTTCCATCATGAATTATTATTTCGAGTGATCCAAAACGGATGCCTTGCAAAATTGAAGTAATCTGGTTAATCACCTCTAGTTTTACTTGAGTTTCTTTTGTTTTGCCATTTTCCAAAGTCATTTACCCCTGCTACCTAATGACTGATGTAGATATTTTTCAGTCTTTAAATCTAGCGTGCACTATAACAGTGTTTTTTTAGAACATTTAATGATGTATTTTCATGTAATTATCTATTTTTTAGATAACTTAATGTGTGAGGATTTAAAGTACGAAGAGGTTTTGAAATAACAGCTCTCTAGGGTTTAAACTGCTAGCGAGCTGTTATGTGGTTTAATGCGATAATTTTAAGAATAAGGATTACGAAAGTCCTAATACATCTTGCATATCGAAAAAGCCATGAGGTTTATCTTTTAACCAAACAGCCGCTCTGATAGCACCATTAGCAAAAGTCATACGGCTAGTCGCTTTGTGGGTAATTTCAAGACGTTCACCTTCGTCAGCAAACATGACAGTATGATCACCGACAATATCCCCTGCTCTAATAGTAGAAAAACCAATGGTTTTACGATTTCTCTCGCCGGTATTACCTTCACGACCATAAATTGCACAGTCTTTTAAGTTACGATCTAAAGTATCAGCAATCACTTCACCCATACGTAAAGCCGTACCAGAGGGAGCATCTACTTTATGTCGGTGATGAGCTTCAATGATTTCAATATCTGTATAATCACCCATCACTTTAGCGGCCATTTCGAGTAACTTTAGTGATAGGTTAACGCCCACGCTCATATTGGGAGCCAGCACTATCGCTACGTCATTAGCCGCTTTAGCAATGGTGGCTTTTTGGTTTTCTGAATAGCCAGTGGTGCCAATGACTATTTTCTTAACTGCTTTGCGACAAATTTCTATAATGTCCATAGAGGTGTCAGGTCGGGTAAAATCGATCAAGACATCAAATTGATCAAGTACAGAACTTAGATTATCAACGACAGTAACGCCTAAGTTGCCAATGCCAGCTAAATCGCCAGCATCTTTATTGATAGCAGCACTACCTGGACGAGAAACAGCAGTCGTTAATGTGGTTTTATCCGCAAGAACAGCTGCTTTAACAAGGCATAAGCCCATGCGCCCAGAGACGCCGACTACAGCAATTCGTATCATG
>CAIVAH010000304.1 GCA_903903765.1 uncultured Methylococcaceae bacterium | reverse complement strand
GTTTAATACAACTGCCCTTCACTTGGAAATTTATCTGGTCACCCTTATTTGATCGCTTCATTCCCCCCTTAGGTAGACGGCGGGGTTGGATGCTAATTTCGCAATTAGCATTGATTCTAAGCATACCCGGCTTAGGTGTGTTAAACCCACAATCAGAATTAGGCTTTATTGCAGCAATTGCTGTTGTGGTGGCTTTTTTTAGTGCTTCCCAAGATATTGTTTTAGATGCTTACAGAAGAGAAATTTTGTCAGATACTGAACTTGGCATCGGCAATACTATTCATGTCAATGCGTATAAAATTGCTGGCTTGATACCTGGGTCTTTATCATTAATTTTGGCTGATCATTTATCGTGGCCTACGGTATTTATTATCACTAGCCTA
Organism: uncultured Methylococcaceae bacterium; assembly: GCA_903903765.1. Lineage (GTDB taxonomy): Bacteria > Pseudomonadota > Gammaproteobacteria > Methylococcales > Methylomonadaceae > Methylobacter_C. The sequence goes on along the minus strand of CAIVAH010000304.1, from coordinate 4,057 downwards.
TTTATGTTGCCAGGCATACTGATGACCTTGTTAGTAAAAGAACCGGTACTCTTAGCTGGAAATCCTAAAACATTAAGAGCGGCTGTATTAGAACCGTTTAAAGAGTTTATCGACCGCAATGGCCTTAAATCTGCGTTATGGATATTGGCTTTTATCTTTTTTTATAAATTAGGCGATAGTATGGCAACAGCCTTAGCAACGCCGTTTTATTTAGATATGGGCTTTACCAAAACAGAAATTGGCTTAATTGCTAAAAATGCCGGCTTGTGGCCGAGTGTGGTGGGAGGATTATTAGGCGGAATTTGGATGATTAAAGTGGGTATTAATCGCGCCTTATGGTTGTTTGGTGTGATACAGATGCTGGCAATCTTAGGATTTGCTTGGTTAAGCACTTTAGAGCATAGTTTAGTCGGTTTAGCGATAGTTATTAGTATTGAAGCTTTTGGTGTTGGCTTGGGCACTGCGGCTTTTGTTGCCTTTATAGCGCAAACCACGCATCCTCTTTACACGGCAACTCAATTTGCCTTATTTACCAGTCTTGCCGCCGTACCTCGAACTTTTGCAAATGCCACTACTGGCTATTTAGTAGAAGCATTGGGTTGGCAGGTTTTTTTCTTGTTTTGCTTTGTTTGCGCCATTCCGGGTCTGCTACTCTTGTTTAAAGTAGCACCCTGGCAGGATAAAGCACTTTAAAATTTATAATCAATAATCAAAGGCGCGTGATCAGAGAAGCGTTCGTCTTTATAGATGCCAGTACTTAACACTTTGTCTTTTAAAGCGGCGCTGACAATTTGATAATCTATCCGCCAACCGACATTATTTGCCCAAGCTTGACCTCTATTTGACCACCAAGTGTATTGATCGGCTTCTTGATTAATCAATCTGAACGCGTCATACCATAGCCCTTCTGCAAATAATTCATCTAACCAAGCACGTTCTTCTGGTAAAAAGCCAGAATTCTTTTTATTGCCTCGCCAGTTTTTTAAATCAATCTCTTTATGGGCAATATTCCAATCACCACAAATGATGTAGTCACGGTTTGAAACTTCTAAAGTTTTTAAATAAACTCTAAATCGCTCTAAAAAACTAAATTTATAGTTTTGACGTTCATCACCCGACGAACCAGAAGGTAAATATAATGAAATGACACTTAAATCCCCAAATTGGGCTTCAATAAATCTACCTTCGTTATCAATATCCTCTATACCTAAGCCACTAATGATATTATCAGGTTTATTTTTGGCATATATCGCGACACCGCTATAGCCTTTTTTTTCTGCATCATGATAAAAACACTGATAGCCGTCTGGACAAAATATAGCGTTATCTAACTGATGAAACTGGGCTTTAGTCTCTTGAATACATACGACATCAGCCTCCTGTTGTTGCATCCACGGGTAAAAACCTTTTTTTTCTGCAGAACGAATTCCATTTGCGTTTAAAGTAATTATGCGCATAAAACTAACAAGACTTGCCAAAGAGTAATAAAATTAGTATTATACTTTGATCTTTAATACAGTAGTAATCTCTTTGTGGGTAATGCGTAAGTACTATGAAACCAGAAATTCATCCAGAATATAAACAAATTACTGTTACCTGTGGTTGCGGTAACTCATTCATAACCGGTTCTGTTTTAGCAAAAGATTTGCAAGTGGAAGTATGCTCTTCTTGCCATCCTTTCTTTACCGGTAAACAACGCGTAGTTGATACTGCAGGTCGCGTTGATAAATTTATGAAAAAATACGCAAAATAAGTTTACTTTATTTATCGCGTATAAAAAAACCCCATCGCTACGGCATGGGGTTTTTTTATGACTCCTCTTCTCAAATATAGACTATACTCACCCCATAAGTCAGCGTATTTTTATCTCTAGATTATTTTCCTGTAGAGTTTAACTGACCACACTCCAAGTATATCTTCTTTATACGTATACTTCCTAAATGCTGGTTCTATAAGGATGTTATATGTTTATGAATCTAGAAAAGGTACTAAACTGGCTCCCTAGTCGTAATCCTTCAATATTGTGTATTGATATAAATTCAGATTCAGTTAAGCTTCTAGTTATTAGAAAAACGCACAGAACTTACCAAGTGCTCGGTTATGCTATAGCGCCACTTCCCTACGACACTCAAAGTGAAACGGTACAAACAACAACATTCTCTGTCAGCAAAGCTATTTTAGAAGGACTTCAACAAATAAAATCTAAGCATCACTTTGCAACCACATGTGTGAGTGGCAGTAGCATAATAGCTAAAATTCTTCAGATAGATAGCCATTTATCAATAGCAGAACAAGAAGAAAATATTTTAGTGTGTGCAAAACAATATGTACCTTATTCACTTGACGATATTAGTTATGATTATGAGATACAGGGAATTAATAGTCAGAACCCAAAACTTTTAGATGTATTGTTTGTCGCCTCTAGAAGAGAAAATATTTCTCTTAAATCACAGGCATTATTAAATGCAGGTATTACGGCTAATATAATAGATGTAGACATTTATGCTTTAAAAAACGCCTGCAGCCTCTTACCAGAATATACAAAAAGATCTTTACTGAATGAAATTATTGGTATTTTTAATTTTGGTGATATAAATTCAATTTTTATCGTTACACAAAACCATCAAATTCTATATTCACGAGAACAAGAATTTGGCGGTAAACAATTAATCATAGCGTTGCAAACGGTATATCAATGTTCTTATGACCAAGCAACTAAGCTCAAAAATAATCTCCACAAAGATGAGCAAAACTTAATATTAGCTGATTTTTTTACAGCGGTATCCGATCAAATTGAGCATAACTTACAACTATTTAATTCAACAACTATCCATTCATCGGTTTTGAATTGTGTCTTTATTGCTGGTGAAAATGCAAGCTTACCCAACTTATCTAATACGTTAGAATCACATTTAAAACTCCCTATCTATATTTGCAATCCTTTTACTGAAATGGAAATTGAATCTTCCATAAATACAGATGATTTAAATAAACTAGCTCCTAAATTTTTAATTGCCTGTGGTTTAGCCGTAAGAAGTTTTACATGATCACTAACATTAATTTATTACCTTGGCGTGATAATTTGATTATGCTGAGCCGTATTGAGTACAGAAATAAAATAATTTTATCGATACTACTGGGAATAAGCCTAACACTAGTCATTCATAATCTTATTAGTCATGCCCAAAATAAACAACAGGAAATTAATGCCCTAATCCAAATTAAGTCTACTGAAATTGATGCCGAAATATCGGTTTTACAGCGATTACTCCTTGAAAATCAATTAAAGCAGGATAAACAAGATCTAATACAACAACTTCAAATAAAACGTTTAGAAACAACATCCTTAATGGCAGACATTCCTGCTTTAGTACCTGATGGCATATTCTTGACAGTAATAGATCAACATGACCATGAAATTAGTTTTACAGGGTACGCAGCATCAAACAACCAAATATCTGAATTCATGCAATCAATTGAAAATTCTCAATGGTTGCAAAAGCCGATATTAATAGAAATTAAAACTAATTCACTTAAAAGCAATTTTCTATTTACCTTATCGGCTAGCCAACAACCACAAAGTTTGGATAAGTACTATGGTCTTAACTGAAATGAATGACTACTTACAGTATTTATTAAATGCACCTTATCTAATTAAACAAACACTAATATATATTGTATTTTTAATAACCCTAGCAGTTGGATTTCTTATTGATAACAGTACACAACTCACAAAACTTTCAAATCTACAAGCAGAAACAATAACTTTAAAAACATATTATTTACTCAAAATACAAAAAGCTCACCAAAACCAACAAATACTTAAACAGTACCCAGAGTTAAAGAGTAATGCTAAGGTGCTGAGTAATACCCTACCTAAAACACTTGATTTGGCTCAACAATTACAAGAAATTAATAAAATAGGCCTAGAAGCCGGTTTACAACTTATATTATTCAAGCCTGATAAAGTCATTATTAAACATAATTATTCAGAGTATCCAATAAGTATTAATGTGAGTGGTAACTATACAGAGCTCTTTCACTTTATTAACGGCAT
>CAIVAH010000303.1 GCA_903903765.1 uncultured Methylococcaceae bacterium | reverse complement strand
TTCAGGGGCAAATAAACTAGGTGTCCCACCCCCAATAAAGATACTGCTAATGGGGCGGGTTATTGCATATCGTTGAAGATCTTCTGTTAGATCATTTAGCAAAGTGTCTATATAAGCCGCTTCGGGGGTATCGCTTTTAACCGCATGAGAATTAAAATCACAATAAGGACATTTTTTAATGCACCAAGGAATATGAATGTATAGGCTAAGCGGGGGTAATTTCATTATTAATTTTCAACTGCTTCGCCTGCAGAAGGTGCTACCCTAATGGATGTTCTATGGTAAGTTCTCTGTGAAAAAGTCAATGCCATTTGCATCTGACTTGCTGTACTTGTTGTGCTAAGTAAAGCAAGTCAATCTATAATAATTAATTTAGGTGAAATTGTCTCTGTGGTTGACAATTTATCCCTTTGTTTTGATTAATTATAGTTAGGTCACTACTGTTAGTCAGTCCATCAAGATTTACGTCATACCAGCTTGAGCCCTTTCCTAAATGACTAAATTTCTTGTAATTAGATAAATCAATTGAGTTTACTAATAGATCCAAATTACCATCACCTTGGCAATCTACTACGCTTTCTTGAAAAGACGTGAGTGCTCCAAGAAGAGAAGAATAATTAGTCTGCTCGATAGGCGTTAGTGAAGGAGCTCCAGTTGCAAGGCGATTATTACCTTCTCTATCTAGTGCGGGAAGAGGAGTATTTTGATTTATTTTATAAAACTCATCATTTTGTACATCTACGCAGGTGTTGGTATTTGAGTCGTAATCTTTAATATTATTACGTACCAACTTGTAGTCTGTATTTCTTATCGCAACAGATGAAAGTGGCAGTATCGAAATGGGTGTTGCTGGTTGAGTTCCGCTTGCTGTATATAATTCTTGTTGCACTTGACAACAAAAATTTACTGGTTTAGCTGGACTAACTGCGCCAGCCCCCCACCAAGTTCCACCATTATCCTCACAAACGGTTTTGCTAACGGGTATTTGGGTACAGCTACTGGGCATTTGACAAGGTCCATTGACTGTGCCGTTAGCCTGTTCATTTAAACCAATTTCAGTGTAATTGAAATTACGAATAGCTTCTTGATTAGGGTTTAATAGATAAGGCAACATAGAAACGGAATCAAAAGGACGTGTGACATTTTTTTGAACATTTATGCCGCCGATCTCGCCAAACAATTGATAAACATCTGCGATATTAGTCATTTTTTCAACATCTCTGTTGGGACTATTAACTAATGGGCCCGCTACAATAAGTGGAACCCACACGCCAGTTTGATATGCTGTTCCTTTAGCCCGGGTGGCGTCAAAAGGCAGTTTAACTGTATATCCCAGTGTGCCGTTATCTCCGACCACTACAATCATGGTGTCTGATGAAGAGGGTTTATACTTTAGAGTTCCTAGTGGGCTTCGGGTAGCAATACCTGTTTCAACTAAAAGTCTTCCAATCTCTTTATCCATTGCTTCAATCATTTGGTTGCTCAACGCATACCATTCTAAAGATGTTTTTGTGCAATCAAATCCATTCGTGTCAATTGAAGGCTTATTAAGAAGTGATGCTGGCGGTGGTTGTAAAGGCGTATGTACCGTAGCAAAACTAACTGTGGCCATCCACGGAGTATTTTTAGGGCGAGTTTGTATCCATTTTATCGCGGCATCAACTGGGCCAGTTCCACGAAAAGTTCGAGCACGTTTATCAGTTAAGGCGACTTGCTCAACCTTGCCGTTTGCATTGTTAATAATCAATGGGGATACATAATGTGCATTCAGCAAATTGAAATTGATATCAGCAGGAGGTTTAGGTGACGTTTTGCAAGATCCACCTGGATCAAATACGCCTCCTTTGCTTAAGCAAATTCGACCTGGAGGATTCGGGTCTAGTGTATTAGATGTTGATATGTTGGTACATTTTTTATCATAAGGCGTATAGCAAGCTCCACTATCAGCACCGCCATTTTTAGCGCCTGGTACATATCCGCAAGTGTATTGGCCAGATACACCTACACCACCTGCGGTTGTGTCGATTGATGATGGATCTCCAGTTTCGTCCAGCCAACCATAATAATAATCCCAGCCTAGTGAAGCTGGCATAGCGAGTCCGTAGGGGTTATTTTTTTGAAGACCTAAATGAAACTTACCAAATAATCCACTTTGATAATTATTTTGATGCAAAAGTTTAGGCGTGGTCATTTCGTAAGGAGATACCATTGAGTTAGCTAAATCACTTGGGCCAAGAGCACCTTTAATATTTGTGCGTAATGGGAATCTTCCTTCGAAGAAAACAGCTCTACTAGGTGTGCAAGCAGGCATAGACCAGTTGTTACGAAAACGTATGCCGTTGGCAGCAATTTGATCAATGTTAGCCATCACCGGAGCAGTGGCACCGCCATAGCCAAAAGATTTCATTTGATCTATACCGATGTCGTCCATAATTATGAACAGGATGTTGGGTTTTGTAGTAGCTGCAGAATGAGCTTCAAATTTGGATTTTGCTTCGTGCACAAGTTGTTGTTCTGTGCTAGCTAGAGAGACACCATTAAAGACAAGATAGCTTGTTAACGCCAAGTTTAAAAAGTGCTTAAGTTCAATTTTATGTATTCTTGTTAGATTCATGATGAGCTCTATTATTAAGAAAATTTTAATTAAGGTTTTTTTTCAGTGGATTGTCCAACCTTGTTCTTTGAAGTAGTCTGATAGTATTTCTGTAATTTTATCCGCTAAATCTGATGCTTGATTTGCAGAATCTGATTTATAGGCATTAGCAGCACCCTTAGCGACATTTGTTGCTGTGACAGCGGCCGCTCCTGCGCCAGCAGCTACGCCTGCTGGCCCCAAAACAACTGAGCCAGGCATTTTGCCACTGTCTGCGTGTGCATTAAAGTTTAAAATTTCTTGAGTCCCTTCTGATGATGGTGCGATAACTTGAACTTTAGTATCAATTGAAGATTGTCCTGCACCTAGGCCAATTAAATTTCGTTTTATAGCATTACCTTCGTCAATTTTTAAAAACTGCCCTGTTATTACTATTTCATTTTGTGCGGGTAGTCGTGTTTTATTCACGCGAACAGCAGTAAATCCAAGGATTTTTATTTTTTCGGTTAGTTCATTAGAAAGTGCATCAATCACTTCATTTCCCAATTTAGCTTTTAGGTCTTCTGATGAATCATTCGTTAATACCGATTTAATTTTAGATATAGGATTCGTGCTGGTCTGAATGCTTTGAGAATCAAATGTGAAATCTTGAATTAAAATTTGAGAAGGACGGGCAATATTAATGTTATTAGTTTCTTTAATATTACCAATATTGGTTTTTGCACAACCGATGCTAAACAGCAACAAAGTAAACGTGGCAAATATAGTGAGAGTTTTATGTAATTGCATTGTTTTATCCAAAATAAATCAGCTAATAATATAATTAAGAATTTGAGTTTTTAATAATCAGTTTAATGAGATAAATCTTTCTTTAATGTTGCAGTTAACTCATCTTTAGAATTGTTGTAAACTTCAAATTGTTGCGGAGTTAATATGCCTTGTAGTACCTTATCTTTCTGTTCTTGAATTTGTTCAACATCGTGTTTTTTGATAACTCCAAGGCTAGACCCTTTTAAGATAGGATCGACCTTTTCGGCGAACTCTAAATTGATAGTTTGAACTTTTGATGTTGTTTCATCAGATAGCTGAAGCTTATTTTTCATGAAACGAGTTTGTGATTCAGCTCTTTGGCTAGGCAAAGTCGTTAATAAAAACGACATATCTTCAGCGATAGTAATTGATGGAATAAATAGAAATAACAGTTTGATGATGAGTTTTGTTTTTTGCATTGTGTCACCAATATTGTGAAGTAGTCTTAGATTTTAGCGAGAGTCTATCATGCTAATTTGATGATTTATTTTTTTTTTAATTAAATCGAGATCTTTGCTGTGTAAATAAACTGCTGCGAATTCGTCATCTTCCTCGTGGTGAAGTAATTAAACCATAAGGATCACTAACCATTCTTGCTGGTTTAACCTAAGTCGTTGAATCTGGCATTGAGTTGTGTATTAGCGGATATATTTGAAGAAAAATTTAGCTTTGTAGCCTAAGCAATTGAGCGGGTGTGGTTTTATTAAGTTATCCCCAAAACCTGTGGATAACTTTGTGTACAACTGTTGTAGGGTAGGCCTAACTGCATAATTCGTATTGCATTTTGTTAGATTGTCTAATATGCAGTCAAGGCTGAAAGTTAATTTTAAATCAAAGGCTTATGTTTTTTGTGGTTCGTTTGGCTGTTTTTTTTTTTGCGCTATTGTAAAAAAATAGCGAGTGTGAATAACTTTTGCTAAAGTCACCCTGTTAGTCGTGCTTACCTTGAATGGTGGCAACGAAATGTCTACTGCCACCCCGGTTGCGATGTTCGCATAAGTAAATACCCTGCCAGATACCTAGATTAAGTTTTCCCTTCGTGATAGGAATCGATACGTTGTTACCCAGTAGACAGCTTTTGATATGCGCAGGCATATCGTCATCACCTTCGTAATCATGTCGATAATAAGGCGCTTTTTCTGGCACAAAGATATTAAAGTGACTTTCTAAATCTTGTCGTACTGTTGGATCGGCATTCTCATTAATGGTTAATGATGCTGAAGTATGCTGTATAAAAAGGTGCAGTAAACCACATTCTATTTTTTTTAGTTCTGGAAGTGTTTTGACGACTGCATCCGTGATTAGGTGAAACCCCCGGTTTTTTTCAGGTAAGTTAAATTCTTTTTGTATCCACATATGTTAAAACTTTTGGCTTAGATAATAGTTACACAAGCTGGATCATCACTTAGGCTTAAGGGGATTTCAATAGCTGAATCAGTTAAATATTTGAAACATTGCATTTCTAATATGCCTTTTGTATTGAGAGAAATAATAAAATTTAGAGCATCTGGATAGGCTGATAGGCAAATATCTTCTTGAGAAGGTTGGGCCGGTGCTGTGGGGTGTGAGTGATAGATAGCAAATAACGTTTCACCCTTTTCGCGTATTTTAGTTAGCGCGTTAATTTGTTGATGGGGGGCAAGTAGAAATTGTTTCTCTGGCTGTTCTGCAACATTTTGTATCGGATAGCAGTGTTGTGCTAAGCCATTTTTGGCACTAATAAGTCCGCAGATTTCATGTTTAGGAGATATTTGGGCGAGATGTAATAGTTGATTGGCTAATTTGCGGGGCAGTTGTATTTCTTGCGTCATAATTTGGGTTCTGTATTAGTTTGATCGCCATTGGCCAGAAGTAACTCTGGGTTGTCCAGAGAGATCTGTATGTGTGTTGATATTATAATAGTTAAATACTTTAAAAATTTGTTGAACGACTTCTGCTTGATTATAGCCATGTTCAATTATAAGTTGCCCCGAAGATGTTAAATAATTCCGTGCATTATCAATAATGATTTTTATATCACTTAAGCCATTTTCATTTGCCGATAAGGCGCTGCTAGGTTCAAATCGTAGGTCGCCTTGTGTTAAGTGTAAATCATCTCTAGCTATATACGGGGGGTTGCTTACAATGAGTTCAAATTGATTTTTAGGTATAGCCTTTAGCCAGTCACTTTCATAAAAATTGATATTTTTAGTGTTATGACTTTGGGCATTAAGTCTGGCGATGCGTAATGCATTTGCAGAAAAGTCACTGGCAAATATTAATGCGTTTGGCCTTTCAGCCGCTAGGGTTATACCGATAATGCCTGAGCCCGTACCCAAATCAAGAATTTTTGGGGTGGTGTCTTGGTGTATTAATTTCAAACACAGTTCAATGATTAACTCGGTCTCGGGTCTAGGGATTAATACATCAGAGGTCACTTTAAAATCGCGTGACCAAAATTCTTTATAGCCGGTGATATAGGCGATAGGTGTGCCTATAATGCGTTGATTGAGATAGTCATTAAATTGATTTTCTTGGCTGGCGGTGAGTTCTTGATCGGGCCAAGCTCTTAAGTAACTGCGCGGTTTATTAATGGTTAAGCATAGCAAGATTTCAGCATCTAATTGAGCCGAATCTGAGCCAGTGGCAAGTTGAGTTGCCGCTGTGCTGATCAAGTGATTAATGCTAGGCATTAACTTTAATCTTCACCTAATTGGGTAAGAAGTTCTGCTTGATGCTCACTTATCAAAGGTTGGATGACCTGTTCTAAACCGCCTTGCATAATGTCATCTAGTTTGTAGAGTGTTAAATTAATACGGTGATCCGTTAATCGACCTTGAGGATAGTTATAGGTACGAATGCGCTCTGATCTATCACCACTACCGACTTGAAGTTTACGTATGGATGATTGTTCAGCATGATGTTTTTCTTGTTCGGCAGATAATAAGCGCGAGGCTAATAAAGACATGGCGCGGGCACGATTTTTATGTTGTGAACGTTCATCTTGGCATTCAACCACCACACCTGTAGGAATATGGGTAATACGAATTGCCGATTCAGTTTTATTAACGTGCTGTCCACCCGCTCCTGAGGCCCGATAAGTATCTACTTTAAGGTCGGCTGGATTAATATCAATAGCGTCCACTTCTTCAACTTCTGGCATGATAGCCACAGTACACGCTGAAGTATGAATACGGCCTTGAGATTCGGTTTCTGGCACGCGTTGTACACGATGGGTACCCGACTCAAACTTTAACTGTGAATAAACATCACGACCCGAAACCCGTAAGATGATTTCTTTATAGCCGCCAT
>CAIVAH010000302.1 GCA_903903765.1 uncultured Methylococcaceae bacterium | reverse complement strand
ATCTCGAGTCCTAGTGTGGGGGAGGTGACGATTCTTGATGCCCAAAGTGGGGTTTTGAGGGGGGTGATGAAGGTGGGTTTGCACCAAACTTATCTTCAAACGAAGAAGCTATCAGCGTTATTTTACAAGCAATTGAACAAGCTGGCTTTAAACCAGGTGTTGATATTTTCTTAGGTTTAGATGCGGCGGCTTCTGAATATTATTCAGATGGCATTTATGACTTAGCGTCAGAAAGTAAAACTTACACTTCAGCTCAAATGGCTGATTTCTTTGTAGATTGGGTAGATCGTTATCCAATTATCAGTATTGAAGATGGTTTTGACGAAAATGATTGGGATGGTTGGAAATTAATCACTGAAAAATTGGGTAACCGTATTCAATTAGTGGGTGACGATTTATTTGTAACTAATCCAAAAATCTTACAAAAAGGCATTGAAAGAGATATCGCTAACTCAATTTTAATTAAAGTAAACCAAATCGGTACTTTAAGTGAAACTTTTGCAGCGATTGAATTAGCGCACAAATCTTCTTACACTGCGGTTATGTCGCATCGTTCTGGTGAAACTGAAGACGTTACTATTGCTGATTTAGCGGTTGCTACTGGCACGGGTCAAATTAAAACAGGTTCATTGAGCCGTTCTGACCGTGTTGCTAAATACAACCGTTTGATGAAAATTGAAGAAGAATTAGGTGGCTTGGCAAGATACGCAGGTCATAGCGCTTTTAGAAAGCTTTAAATTCTTTATGTATAAAAGTTCTATGTAACATTTCTATAAATAGGTACATAGGACTTTTTACGCACATGTAACATCATGAAAATTCTTCTGGCGGTAGTCGTTTTGCTGATTGGTCTATTACAATACCGACTTTGGTTCGGTGATGGTGGAATTGAGCAGGTTAAGATATATCAGCAACAATTGAACGATTTAACAAAAGAAGCTGAAGAAAAAAGTCTTCGAAATAAAGCACTGTATGCAGAAGTTGAAGATTTAAGAAAAGGTCAAGAAGCTATCGAAGAGCGTGCTAGAGATGAGTTGGGCATGATCAGAGAGGGCGAAACCTTTTTTCAGGTGCTAGAATGATCTTATAAAAACAATTAAGGCGGCAAGCTAAGGGTGCTAATCACTTTTAACTTGCCGCCTTTTCTGTTTCTAAATTATCGAGTTTACTTTTTAAAGTTAATGATTATGAATATATTAGAAACGCTTAAAGACGCGTTAACCTTATTAAAAACAGTTCTTAGTGAGCTGACTAATAAACAACATTTATTCAATTTATTGATATTGGCTTTAGCGGTATCAGTATCTGCAGGGTTGTTACTCTATATTCTCGACGGGAATATCCATAGTTTATTAGATGGCATTTGGTCGGCATGGGTGACAATGACGCATGTAGGATTTGGCGATGTAGTGCCAAGCTCTTTCTTGGGTCGACTATTATCAGCTGCCTTGATTTTATTTGGGTTAGTGCTTTTTTCATTGTTCACTGCATTATTATCCGCCAATTTAATTGGGAAGAATATGAATGCTTGGAGTCATGATGAGCGTCCATTTGAACAGGATGTTAATCAGTTAGAGACAGAAGAAAGTAAAATTCTTAAGGAGTTGGCTCGTTTACATGAGCGCTTGGATGCTTTGGAAAAACAAAACAAATGACTAAAGCTATAAAATTTTGGGCAGTGGTTCCTGCTGCCGGTGTCGGTAAGCGGATGAATGCGGATCGACCTAAGCAATATTTGGAGCTTGCAGGTAAAACGGTCATTGAACACACGTTATTACGCTTATTAAGTGCTAATGTGTTTGCTGCTGTAGCCGTGGCAATATCTAAAGAAGATCCTTATTGGCCTGAGTTACCCGTATCAAAGCATCAAAAAGTCATTACTGCTGATGGTGGTAAAGAGCGGGCTGATTCTGTTTTGTCCGCATTAAAATCAATAAGAGATTTAGCTTCTGAAGACGATTGGGTATTGGTTCATGATGCGGCCAGACCTTGTATCACCGCCACAGATATTAATTTGTTGATTGATACCTTATGTGTGGATGATGTGGGTGGCATTTTGGCTTTATCGTCTCATGATACGTTAAAAGACGTACAGGGTAAAAATATTCAAGGCACTTTAGATAGAAGTCATATTTGGCGAGCATTAACGCCACAAATGTTTAAGTACGGTAGTTTAAAAAATGCCTTGGAAATTGCCGAGGGTAATCCAGCAATAACTGATGAAGCTAGTGCTTTAGAGTTACAAGGATTACAGCCAAAGATAGTGGAAGGTCGTCCTGATAATATTAAAATTACTCGACCTGAAGATTTAGCCTTAGCGCAGTTTTATATGGAGCATCAACATGATTAGAGTAGGTATGGGCTATGACGTGCATCGTTTTAAAGAGGGCGGTGATGTCATTTTAGGCGGCGTTAATATTCCTTATGAGCAAGGTTTAGAAGCGCATTCTGATGGCGATGTAGTGTTACATGCGTTATGTGATGCTTTATTAGGTGCAGCGGCTTTGGGGGATATAGGTAAACATTTCCCCGATACAGATCCTGAGTTTAAGGGGGCAGATAGTCGCGTGTTATTACGCCATGTTTATAGTATTGTGCAAGAGAAAGGTTATTTATTAGTTAATGCGGATATAACTATTATTGCCCAAGCACCTAAAATGGCGCCATATATAGTAGCGATGTGCACTAATATTGCTGAAGATTTAAAAGTAGATTTGGATTGTATTAATGTTAAAGCGACTACAACAGAAAAACTTGGTTTTGAGGGTCGTAAAGAAGGTATTGCCGTGCAAGCTGTGGTTTTGATTGAAAGATAATTCGCAAATAATCGATCTACCTGAATGGTCTTATGTTTATGGCGGCCCAACAGGTACAGGTAAAATTCGGGTTACAGCGGAAGATTTTGTAGTTGAAGAGTATCTGGCTTTTGAGCCTTCTGGCGCGGGTGAGCATGTTTTTTTGCAAATCCAAAAAACCGATGAAAATACCGAATTTGTTGCTAGGCAATTAGCGCGTTTTGCCAATGTACGGCAACGAGATGTTAGTTTTGCTGGGTTAAAAGATCGGCATGCGGTGACTACCCAATGGTTTAGTGTGTGGTTGCCAGGTAAAGCGGATCCTGATTGGGTATTGTTTGAAACTGAAAATGTAAAAGTTCTTCAGACTATTCGTCACGCTAGAAAGCTTAAGCGTGGTGTTTTGTCAGGTAATAGTTTTAAATTATGCATTAAAGATTGGCAAGGTGATCAGCAAAAAACGTTACAGCAATTAGAGGCTATTAAATTAAATGGCGTGCCTAATTATTTTGGATCACAGCGTTTTGGGCATAAGGCTTTAAATATACAGAAAGCATTAGAACTGTTTGCTGGTGCTAGAGTTGGTAGAGAACAACGCAGTATTTATCTTTCAGCTGCTCGGTCTTTTTTGTTTAATCACATTTTGGCTTATCGAGTGACACACCAGAATTGGAATAAAGCTTTAGCGGGTGACACTTATTTATTTGATGGTTCACACAGTTGTTTTAAGTCATCTGAGCTAGATGCAGAAATTATGCTACGTTTAGATTCTAAAGATATTCATCCTTCTGGCGCATTGTATGGCAAAGGTAACGCTGATGTTTCTTTGGATGCTTTGCAATTGGAAAGCGAAATATTGCAAGCTTATCCTAAACTGACTCAAGGTTTAATTGCTGCGGGTGTTGATAATGATAGACGTGCTTTGCGTGTAAATGTAAAGGATTTGCACTGGCATTTTGTGCAACAAGATTGCTTAGAGCTGAGTTTTACTTTGCCGGCTGGCAGTTATGCAACGGCAGTTTTACGTGAGTTTGTGCGCTTTGAGTAATACAAAAACCGCACCAGTACCGCCAGCGCTTTGGGGTGCAGAGCAAAAAGCTTGTACGTCTTTATGTTGCCTTAACCATAGGTTGAGGTCATTTTTTAGCACCGGGTGGTTTTCTGCAGAACGGTAACCTTTGCCGTGTACGATATGTACGCAGCGATAGTTTGAATTTATGCAGGTGTTTAAAAAATTAAGTAGCTGAATTTTCGAGTTATTGCTGGTTAGTCCGTGTAAGTCAATGTCAGCATCGACTCCAAAGAAGCCTTTTCGTAATTTTTTTAGAACATTATTTTGTATGCCTGGCGCTGTATAACTTAGGCTATCTTCATGACCAACTTTCTCTGGCTCTAACGCTTCGGCGTTTAATAGGTTGGTAGCTAAATCCACCGATTTTGTTTTCGGGTAAGGTTTTGGCTTGTCTTTTTGATTTAACAAAATTTTATTAGAATTAAGTGGGTCTACTTTTCCTATACTCTGGCGAAATAGATCTATATCTTCTTGTGACAGGTTTTTTTTTACCACGAAAGCTGATTTTATTGGTTATTGTTGCTAATATGCTTGATTTTATAGTTTATTACGCTGAATGGCGAACTGATAATGCATATATTGTTGAGTAATGATGATGGGTATCTAGCGGAGGGTCTTGTTTCCTTAGCAAAAGCTTTAAGCCAGCATGCTGAAATTTCAGTGGTCGCGCCAGATAGAAATCGTAGTGCAGCCAGTAATTCACTGACCTTAGAAATGCCTTTACGTGTATATGATACTGATAACGGATTTATAAAAGTTGATGGTACGCCCACAGATTGTGTGCATCTGGCAATTACGGGCTTGTTAGAAAAAGAACCCGATATGGTGATTGCGGGTATCAATCATGGTTCAAATTTAGGTGATGATGTTTTATATTCAGGTACGGTAGCGGCGGCTACTGAAGGGCGATTTTTGGGTTTGCCAGCAATTGCAATTTCATTGGTAGGTATGAATCCTACCCATTTTGATACGGCTGCAGAAGTGGCTGTGATTTTATTAAAACAAATTATTAGCAATCCTTTGCCAAAAGATACTATTCTCAATGTAAATGTGCCTGATGTTGATATTTTAGATATCAAAGGCTTTAAAGCGACGCGCTTAGGTCAGCGTCATAAATCTGAAGCGGTGCTAAAAAGTGAGGATCCTCGTGGTCGAACTATTTATTGGGTCGGGCCTCCAGGTGCAGAACAAGATGCTGGAGAGGGTACTGATTTTTATGCGGTAAGTAATGGTTATGTTTCTGTTACGCCCTTGCAAGTCGATTTAACAAATTATAAAAGCATTAACGAAATAAGTTCATGGTTGCCTAAGATAGATTGTTTATGAATATGAGTTTACAGGGTATGGGGATGACTTCGCTACGAACGCGTGAGCGGATGATAAAGCGCTTATCGGAGCAAGGTATTAAAAATCAACGAGTATTGCAAGTTATGCGCGATACGCCTAGGCATATTTTCATGGATGAGGCTTTGTCTAGTCGAGCTTATGAAGATACCGCATTACCCATTGGTTATAATCAAACTATATCTCAACCTTATATTGTCGCTAGAATGACGGAGTTGCTCTTAGAAACAACGGGGCATTTAGAAAAAGTGCTTGAGATAGGGACCGGGTGTGGATATCAGACTGCTATATTGTCGCCTTTTGTAGATAGGGTTTATTCTATTGAGCGTATCTTGCCTTTACAGCGTAAAGCGCGAGGTCATATCGGTGAGTTAAGGCTTAGAAATATTAGTTATCTATATGATGATGGTAATGTGGGATGGCCAGATTATGCACCATTTAATGGTATTATTGCCTCAGCAGCTCCTTCAGAAATTCCATCTCAATTAATGGAGCAATTGGCTGTCGGTGGTGTTATGGTTATTCCAGTTGGTCTTAACGGTCAGCAAATGTTGCAAAGGGTGACACGTAAAACCAGTGGTTATGAAGTTGAAGAAATTGAGCCTGTCACCTTTGTGCCCTTTTTATCTGGAAAAGAATAAGCTTTGTAAAATAAGCTGACATTATGATTGAGTTATGACGACACCAAATCAAGAACAACCCCTGTCTTTAGGTCAAGAACCTCCAAAAATGCCTGGTGCATTACCTCTTATTGGGCACATGCTCAAGTTCGGCAAGAATCCTTTTTTATACATGATGAATCTTAGAAACAGCCTAGGAGAAATAGGCGAGTTTCGGATGTTTCATCAAAAAATGGTCTTGATGACAGGGCCAGAAGCTAATGAAGCTTTTTTTCGTGCGCCTGATGCACAATTAGATCAGAGTCAAGCATATAAAATAATGACGCCCATTTTTGGCAAAGGTGTCGTGTTTGATGCGCCTCCGCATAAAAAAGATCAACAACTTAAAATGCTAATGCCGGTTTTGCGTGATAAACCTATGCGTGGCTATGCGCAAGTTATCGTGCAAGAAGTCCAAGATATGATTGCCGGCTGGGGTGAAACAGGTGAAATTGATCTGTTGGAGTTCATGAAAGAACTCACAATTTACACCTCTAGTCATTGTCT
>CAIVAH010000301.1 GCA_903903765.1 uncultured Methylococcaceae bacterium | reverse complement strand
GTCTTATTTACGGCATGTCTGCTTTTGGATTGGCCCAACAATTGGGCATTGATAATGGTCGGGCAAAATCTTATATCGATTTGTACTTCGCACGCTATCCTGGGGTTAAAACCTATATGGATAACATCAGAGCCCAAGCACACGAACAAGGTTATGTAGAAACCCTATTGGGTAGACGCTTGTATTTACCCGAAATTAAATCTAAAAATGCCGCTCGTCGACAGTATGCAGAACGCACCGCCATTAATGCGCCCATGCAAGGCACGGCAGCTGATATTATTAAATTAGCCATGATCAACACTGACCAATGGCTATTTAAAGACAAACCAAATGCCAAAATGATTATGCAAGTGCATGATGAATTAGTCTTTGAAATAGCTGAAGATCAACTAGAGAACTGTTGCAACACCATCCGAGAAATCATGTGTTCCGCGCTCGAACTAAACGTACCTCTATTAGTTGATATTGGCATAGGGAATAATTGGGACGAAGCGCATTAATTTTTTTTACCGGGTATGGAACTTTTAACCCCTATAAAAGTCTTAAACGTAGCAATACCTTAAAGATTGCTTCAGTCGCCCCCTTCCTCGTTAAAATCGACTGAATCCTTGATGCCTCACAGCCCTCTCAACTGTGAGGCACTTTTTCTACTGCTTCCAAATTAAAAAGCGCATCTAAAGCGGCATGTACCTCATCAATTCCCAGCTTTTTTAATGATGAAAACAACTGAATCGACATCCTAACATTTGTTTCTCTCAACTCTTTCTGCACGTGTAACAAAGTATTCTTTGCCGCACCGTAAGTTAACTTATCGGCTTTAGTTAATAAGATATGCAAAGGCAACCCGGTGTGCTGACACCATTCCACCATCTGCCAATCAAACTCGGTTAAAGGATGTCGCACATCCATCACTAAAACAATGGCAGATAATGACTTACGCTTAGTTAAGTATTTCTCCATCAATTCATGCCATTTCTTTTTAACAGCCACCGGTACTTTTGCATACCCATAACCCGGTAAATCCACAAAACGCTGCTCGGGGTTAATCTCAAAGAAATTAAGCATCTGGGTTCTACCTGGCGTTTTACTAATCCGCGCCAAACCATTTTGACGAGTTAACGTATTAATGGCACTCGACTTGCCCGCATTAGAGCGCCCCGCAAAAGCAATCTCTTTGCCTAAATCCGCGGGGGTGTCTCTAAGATCAGGTGAACTATTAATAAATTTTGCCTGATGATAAACTGGATTCATCGTTGCCTCGCTTAAGCGTGTTAATTAGGGTAAAATCTGGCAACACTCTATAGCCTATAGTTGATATATTAGGCTAAGGACATAATAATAATTACTTTATTGCAAAGGGGATCCCGATGAAAAAAAGACTGCAGGCAGTTTTATTTGCCTTAGCGTTGACCAGTACTTCGAGTATTTTACATGCAGAAGGCTCAATTGACGCAGGAAAAGAAAAAGCCGCCCTATGTTTTAGCTGTCACGGAGAAAATGGTAATAGCGTTGTATCAACCTTTCCTAAGCTAGCACAACAAAACACATCTTATTTAGTAAAACAATTACAAGCCTATAAAAACGGCACGCGTAAAAACGCGATGATGTCAGCCGTAGTAACGCACTTAAGTGATGAGGACATGAGTGATATTGCCGCTTACTTCTCAGACCAAGAGATTTCTGCAAATCAACTTCCACCCGAAGATGATGAAGACGATAACACAAAAACTGTCAAAGACTTAATTGCCCAAGGTAGCGATTTATATCGTAATGGTGATTTACCTAGAGAAGTGTCTGCCTGTATTGCATGTCATGGGCCTTTTGGCGAAGGCAACAAACCGGCTTCTTTCCCGTCTATCAAATCTCAACATGCAGATTATTTGATACAAACACTAAAAGACTTTAAATCTGGCGCTCGAAGCAATAACCCAGAAAACATGATGCATATGATTGCTAAAAAAATGACGGATGAAGAAATTAAAGCCGTTTCTTATCATATTTCAATAAAAAAATAACCTTTACTGTTCTTTAAACACCCTTATTATTAGAGACATAAACTATGCTAAAAAAACTGATTAAAAATTCACTTGCCCTCACCTTAATGTGTCTTAGCCTTACTATCAACGCAGATGAACTGGGTTATGAAACCATCTCACCCGCGCAACCCACTCAATCTGCAGACAAAATTGAAGTCGTAGAATTCTTTTGGTACGGCTGCCCACACTGCTACGCATTTGAACCCTTAATTGATAAATGGTCAAAAAGCTTACCTAAAAATGTTGAATTCATTCGTCAACCCGCCGTATTTAATGACGTATGGGCTAAACACGCTAAAGCGTATTACATTGCGGAAACCTTAGGCGTAGTAGAAAAAGTTCATGCGGATTTATTTGACACGATCCAAAACAAAAAAGAACCTTTAGATACAGAAGAAGCGCTAGCTAAATTTTTTGCGGCTCATGGCGTTAACGAAACCCAATTTAAAGAAGCCTACAGCTCTTTTGGCGTAGACTCTAAAGTGCGTCAAGCCCCTGTGATTGCTGCAAAATATGGTATTACGGGCGTACCGACAGTCATCATTAACGGTAAATATAAAACCAATGGTACCGTGGCTGGCTCACATGAGAAAATGATCGAAGTGATTAACACGCTGATTAAAAAAGAAAGCGCTGGCAAATAAAATAAGCTAAAAAAAGGCGGTGCATTTATGAGTACACCGCCCTTTTTTTAAAATTACCACATTAAATCATCTGGGATTTGGTAATTAGCGTAAGGATCATCTGTTGCAACCTTATCATCCTTAGATTGCTGATGGTTTACAATCACACAAGCTGGATCTCGATCAGCGATTTTTTGAGCGACTTCCGCAACCACCACTTCATAAGCCTCTGCAAATTTAACCACCGCTAGACGCCCTTTAATAATGCCTTCACGCATAGTTTCTGAAACATACAGCGTCTTTACTTTATGATCATCCGTAAAATTATATGCTATCCCATCCGCCTCTCGCGTTTGTTTATTTAGCTCAATCAACTGTTTAATTTGTGCCGCTAATTGCTTTTGCTCTTCAAGTTGTTTTTTAGTTAAATTAAGCTCTCTGTCTCGCTCTACTTTTTCAGCCAATGCTTGTTTAGCTAATTCTTTGGCTTCATCCACCACCGCAACTTTGTTATTACGCTGTTGCTGCTCTTGCTTACGCTTATCTGACTTAATGCTTTTAGCCTTAGCATTACTCACTAAACCAGATTTTAATAACTGCTCCTGCAAAGATAATTTCTGTTTACTCATCACTTTCTCACGCCTTAAAAATACATCATTTAGCGCGTATTTTAATACCATCTGTTGTTATTAAGGTAACTATAAGCGCCCAAGCGGTACTTGATTATATATAACAAAGCTTCTGTTAATTGCTTTAATAAATCATTTCCACCAATAATATTTTCTGGCTTCTTATCGTTGGAAAACAATTTATCGATTAGCTCAATAGGAATAGTATTTTCATGAGTCATTTTTGTGCTCCTCTTTTTACACAAAATAAAATACACCCTAGGTTCAAGGAGTAAACCGATAGCTTAAGGTTTAGTGTGTATATATTAATTGAAAAATTAACCCCCTTATTTTTGAATTCCATTATAATTAACATCAATTTATAGCGGATATCTCTACGAATAATTATTTAAAATTTCTGCTATATCACCAGCACTTTATAAAGCCTATTTTGTAGTCACCTAAAACTAAAGAGCACGTCAAATGAGCAAGCACACCCTATCTTCACTCTTAATCCTTGGCGCTTTAACCACTAGTGCACAAGCCAATTTAACAATTAATGGCTCACATACCAGCAATCTACCAGATGGCCTCATAGAAACCTACTTCATAAAAGCGGATGCCACTGGTAGCGTAGATATTTTTTTAGATCAAAAAGGTAGCGCCCTTGATGGTAGTTTTTTTAATGGTTATTTAAGTGTATGGCAACTGACAG
>CAIVAH010000300.1 GCA_903903765.1 uncultured Methylococcaceae bacterium | reverse complement strand
GCAATTCATACAATGTGGATCTTGGATTTGTACAATAATATAACGTTGAACACATTTATGACAACTAGTAAAAGCACAATAACAACATGTTATTTTTCGGTGTGATACTTTATTATAGGTTGAGTCGTCAATGCTTATACAAATAACCAACACTCCCGTTACCTCTGTTAAAAGGTTTTTTTTAAAAAATTTTAATACTGATTATTAGTAAAGTCCGTGCTAGTCAAAAATAATTAATTTTATTAATATAATTTTAATCAATATGTTAGCTTGTTTTTTTATTGCTTAAATATATTTAATCTATTATAAAAAATCATTTACCTTGTGCTTTAGCATAATACTCGTTATAGTCCTAACACCAATAGAGATTGGCGTTAGTTGACTCAACTCTCTCTCATAGTTACTTAGCCGAGCTTAAAGAGAGGTACCCAACCCCGCCCAAGCGCTCAGTTAAGTCGTCTTATGGCTCCGGTAAGCTGTTTTAGCACTATAAGGTGACGAAAAAACCTTGGCTTTATCTGATAGACCGCTCAGTTTATCTATTAGAGTATTAAAAATCTCTTTTTATGCATTCATACGGCGCAACTCATTAGTATTTAGGCTTGATGAGCGTTAATGCAGGTCTGCTGAGTGTTCGTTTGGCTTAGCCGAGTGCTTGGTTAGCTTAGCTAATAGGTTTATTAGGTTACTCCTTATGAGTAGTCGCTTGGCTGAGTGCTCAGCCAGGTTTTCTTACCGCTCAATAATGCTTGCTTTTATATAGTAACGCTAAACGAATAATAAAAAGTAATTGCAAGACGCACATTAACGCCAGCTGGATGCTAATCTGACATTGCATAGGCTTATTCAGCTTTGTAATCCCCCCTGAAAGTCCCTCCCTAAAGGAGTTTTACCTTATGACATCGACTACGTATATGCCTGTTAGTGATAGCGGAAAAGCAGATTTATTGGATCATTTAACAATCACTTTGCCTTTGTATGCGGCACAATTACCGGTTGCGCCTGAAGATCTTCTGATATTAGCGGCGGATGCTAAAAGTTTTAGATATGCTTTGCAAATCGTCAGCGATATGCATGCTTATTCTCAAAGCTGGACAGCTTATAAAAATCAATTAAGAGATGGGTCGGGTACAGCGATTGGTTGGCCAGTTGCTTTTACGTTGCCGGCACCGATACCGGTGGCTGTTAAGCCGGGTATTATTCCTAGATTATCGGGTTTAGTGGCTCAAGTTAAAGCCAATAAGAATTATACCACGGCTATCGGTAAGGATTTATGGTTGGTGGGTTCAGAAATTGTGCTTGATCCGATCTCTTGGAAGCCGGTTATTGCGGTGCAGTTTCAGGCGGGGCATCCAACAATACAGTGGACTAAAGGCCAGTCAGCTGCTATTGAAATTTGGGTAGATCGCAATGATGCTGAAGGTTTTGTGCTAATGGCAATTAACACCGAACCTAATACCACTGACACGTATGCGTTGCCTATAACCGGTACCAGTGCTATGTGGCGTTATAAAGCGATTTATTTATTGCATGATGTGCAAGTAGGTCAGTGGAGTGATGTGATCAGTGTGTCTGTGGGTGGTTAGTGGTTTTTTAGAGTTATCCCCAGAAGTTGTGGATAACTCTGTGGATTACCGTATTTGTAAGTCTCTAACTGACTAATATTTATTACGTTTACTCAAATCGTCTAATTGTTGTACGCTGTATTTGAAGTATTTAAAATCAATGACTTACGCTTAAATTATTGGTTTTAGGTGCTTTTTTTAGGCTGGTTTTTTTTCGATATTATTTTATTAATTGTGCTAACAAAGGATGTGTGTAAATGTTACATTTGTGTGTATCTGTTAATGCGGTAGCTGTAACTTTTTAGCAAGTATTGATAAAACGAGGTGTCACCAATAGTTACGTTTTACGCCGTAAATTTTTTAATAAGTCATTTAACTTTATGTGGGGTTTAGAAGGTTAGGATGTATTTCTACTAACAAGATTTGTGGGCCCTGCATTTTTTTAACTATGATGCTAAATTGATTAAACGCGATGGTTTGGCCGGTCACGGGAATGTCTTGTAATTTAGACATAATTAGGCCGCCGATGGATACTTCATCTTCTAGTTCTAATTCTTCATTTTCTATATCAATCCCCAAGATTCGCTCTAAGGAAAAGATGGGTAAACTGCCTTTTACTTCTAAGGTTCCGTTATCTAAACGATTCCAATCTTGGTTGTTTTGTTTAAATTCATCACGTATTTCACCCACCATGGCGCTTAAGATATTGTCTAAGGTAATAAAACCTTCTGGGGTATGGCCTTGCTGACCAATGATGGCAAAATGTGCGGCTCCCATTCTAAAGCGTCTAAATAAATCTAAAGCGGGGGTGTCTGCGGACACATATTGCACCGGTCTTAAAAAAGCATGCAAATCGGTAATTTCTTGGCCGGTTTGTTGCGCAAAGAATAAATCTTTTAAATGTATGACGCCTAATATATCAGTGCCGTTGTTATCAAAGTACGGATAACGACTATAGCGTTTTTCGGCAATAATTTTTAGATTAGTGGCTAATGATTTGCTGCGGTTAAGTGCAACCAGTTCATGCAGTGGTCGCATTAAGTCGGAGACTTCAAGTTTGCTAAAGTCTAGGGTTTTGGCAAGGGTGTTCCATTCATCACGGGTGAAGCGCTCATCTTGATTGTTACCACGGATAATTAATTTAAGTTCATCCGCAGAGTAATGCACATCATGGCTACCAACATTGTTTAATCTAAAAATACGCAAAATTAAAATGGCGCTGGAATTAAGTAGCCAAATGGCGGGATACATCAGCCAATAAAAAACATAGATGGGGCCGGCACACCACAAACTAATTTGTTCTGGGTTTCTGATAGCCAATGATTTTGGCGCGAGTTCTCCAATGACTATATGTAAAAAAGAAATGATGGAAAAAGCTAGGGTAAAAGTGATGCCGTGAATAAGTTCTGGCGTAAAAATGCCGAGTTCGGTAAAAGTGGGTTCTAATAAATTGGCGAAAGCGGGTTCACCGACCCAACCTAAGCCTAAAGACGCTAAGGTGATGCCTAGTTGACAGGCCGATAGATACGTATCTAATTTGGAGTGTACGGTGGCTAGAACTCGCCCCCGCCAGCCTTGGGTTTTGGCAATTTGTTTTAAGCGGGTTTGCCTGAGTTTAACCAAGCCAAATTCTGCGGCAACAAAAAATCCATTTAGGGCAACTAGAAAGATAGCGACTATGATTAAAAAAATATTATTCATCAGTTGAGTAAAACACGGTAAATTAGTTTTTTGAGTTCATCAAGGATAACTATAGAAGCAGCAACGCTGATGGCGATTAACCAATCGGTGGCTGAGAGTGCTGTTGTGTTAAATAAGGATTGGGCGCTAGGCCAATAAATAACGACTATTTGTAAGAATAGGGTCGTCACGACTGCTAAAGATAGCATTTTATTAACAAAGAAATATTGGTTAAAGATACTCTGGTTTTCTGATCTAGCATTAAAAACATTAAATATTTGAAAAAATACAAAGGTGGTAAACGCTAAAGTGGTTGCCTGTGCTGGCGATTTATAAGGTAGGCTATAATATAACACTCCTAAGGTACCTGCGGCCATATTTACACCGTATAATAATAAATCAGTCATGCGTTGAGTGGTTAATATGCGGGTTTTAGGCTGACGCGGTGCCTCATTCATGATGGTATTTCGGGTGGGATCCATGCCTAAAGACAGGGCAGGTGGGCCATCCATGATAATGTTAATCCACAGTAGTTGTATGGCGGTAAAGGGGCTGGGTAAACCTAAGGCGGGCGCAAGAGCCACAGTTAATAGGGCGCCAATGTTGGTGGATAATTGAAAGCGCACAAATTTAATCATGTTAGCGTATATGCCGCGCCCTTCCTTAATGGCTTTGACTAAGGTCGCAAAGTTATCATCGAGCAGTATCATCGACGCGGCTTCTTTAGCAACATCAGTCCCTGTTATGCCCATAGCAATGCCTATGTCGGCATTTCTTAGGGCCGGTGCATCGTTAATGCCATCGCCTGTCATAGCGACAATATGCCCATTGGCTTGTAAGGCTTTTATGAGGCGAGCTTTTTGGTCAGGGCCGGTGCGAGCAAAGATGCCGATATCCTCAATGCAATGAGCTAGGTCATGGTCATTAAGCTGGGCGAGTTCTGCGCCTTCAAGTACTTTGGTACTAAGACCGAGTTGTTGGCCAATAGCGCTTGCCGTTACTTTTTGATCCCCTGTAATCATTTTTATGGCAATACCAGCTTTTTGGCAAAGGGCAATGGCCGCTGAGACTTCTGGTCTTGGCGGGTCAATCAAGCCTATTAACGCAATCAAGTTTAGGTCTTTTATGTATTGAAATAAATGGCTGTCTAGCTCGGTGATGTGGTTAGGCAAGGTGCGACTGGCAACGGCGATGACTCTTAAGCCCTTTGCGGCTAGGGCATTATTTTGTTGGTTAAAGTCATGGACGGAGCTTAATGGCTCATGCGCTGTTGAGGTTTGGCAGAGTTTAAACAGTTCATCCGGTGCGCCTTTTACAAACACTTTAATTTGCCCATCAACTTGATGAAAACTGGCCATAAATTTGTGTTCGGCATCAAAAGGGATTTCTGCCAATCTAGGAT
>CAIVAH010000299.1 GCA_903903765.1 uncultured Methylococcaceae bacterium | reverse complement strand
CCTTGCTGAAAACGCCATAACAAAGATAAATATAAGTTACATCCATATGGCGAAATCCATTGCCGGCCTCGCCTACCCTTACCGGCCGTTTGATGCTCAGCAAAACAAGCAAATCCAGAGGGTGCTTTATTTTGTGCTAACTCCGCTAAATAAGTATTGGTCGAGGCTAAAGTATCGTGGACTTCTAACTGGCTAAGATTGACATGATTGACTGTTGAAACTAACGCTTTTATTTTGGTAGGATCGAGTAACTCTATAGGCTTTTCTAAGCGATAACCTTTACCACTAACTGCGGAATGTTGTAACCCTAAAGTAGATAAGCCATTTAATTGCTTGCAGATAGCTGAACGACTAACCCCTAATAATTGGGCTAACTCTGTGCCAGAATGAAACTCCCCATCCGCTAATAGAATGAGTATTTGTTTTTGTTTATCAGAAATTAACAAGGTCAGTGGCTTTTAATAAATTTAAACACATCTTTACCAATGTAAGGCTCTTAAACGCGAGAACTTCTTTCTTTGATGCTCATGCATACGTAACATCACATTAACCAAAGCCTCAATGGCATCAACAATATAGGGCCCTTTATTAAGCATTACACACTCAGCTCTCACTGCCATAGCCGCATCGGTAAATTCAGGTCTTGATCTCGTGCCTTTTTTAGCGATTGACTCTAGCACTTGGGTTGCCCAAATCACTGGCACATGCGCGGCCTCACATAACCACAATAACTCTTCTTGTATTTCTGCCAAACGAGCACTACCTAACTCAACAGCCAAATCACCTCTAGCAATCATAATACCCAAATGATGCCGACCTATAGTTCCCAATATTATTTCAGGTAAATTCTTAACTGCTAGATTAGTTTCAATTTTCGCAATAATTGGCATTACAGATGATTGACGCTTTGCTAATTCTTTAATTAAAGAATCCATATCGGCTAAAGTTTCTACAAACGAAAAGCCAACTAAATCCGCATGCGCACATACAAAATCTAAATCCCTTAAATCTTTATCGGTTAATGGTGACAAATCAAACACGGCATCCGGAAAATTAATGCCTTTATCACTTTGTATTCGAACGCCACTCGGCTTTGCCACGGTGACTAACAACAAGGCGCCCTGTTCGGTTATCTCTTGCACAACCGCCCCTAACTTACCATCATCAATCCAGACTTGTTGACCTACAGTCAGTTTAGAAATCGCTGCTGACAATGTGCAACCTATTTGAGCAGGCTGTAACAACGCATCACCCTGATATTCTGCTGGCTTACCTAATATGTCTTCAGTTGTTAACAGAAGTAATTGTTTTTTAAATAGCCTAATTTCTAAGGGCGCACCCAAAAACTCAACTAGCTTAAATTCATCTACTGCACTATGCTTTTTATGTTTTTGTTTTTTAAGGACGCTTAATGTACAACCAGAAACAAGATAGGCACTTTTTTCAGATCTCACTAGCCAATCATGTTCAGACAGCTTTTTTTCAACTTTTAAGTGCCGAGTCTTTTTCTGATTATCAATAAAACTAAAGACTTGTCCTGGCACTAAATATTGAGTTGCCGCCTTAGGAATCCCCACTCTAAATAACGTATTATCTGCACTAGCACTATTAAGATCGGTACTTAACAGTAAAAACGCCGGCGCCAATACTTTACCGGTAACCGCTTTTTCGATACGCAAATGATGTACCGCTGGCCCAAGCGTAATCTCAGCGGTACGAATCTTATGACCAGCTAGATCCATTAATACCCGACATGATTGACCGGTTTCAATTTCAGCACGCCGAATATTTTTAATCATAGCGTCCCACACTTCACTATCATCATGCGCACAATTAATACGGGCGCAAGTCATCCCTTTTTCAAATAAGGCTTTTATGAGCGCGTAATCCCGTGAAGCTTCTGTCGATAAAGTCACCATCACATGCGCTTTACCTTGCCCATGACTAGAGCCAAACAACTCTTTAGTATGTTGTTTAAGTAACAACTGGCCACGATTAAAGCTTTGGGCACTGAAATTATTTTGATTAGACACATAAGCTTTATCTGTTGATCGCTTCAATATATCTATCAAGATTTCAAAGGTGGATAAAACAGAAGCCTCAGCCCTGCCTAAGGAAGTTAACGCAGATTGCGCTAATCGATCTTGTAAATGGCGTAAATCAAACTGACGCATTGCTAAATAATGCGCCAGATTAACTGCACTTTCGGTAAATTGACCTTCTGGATAATGCGCTTGAAATCTTATTAAACGCTCATTCGCATGTAAGGCAATCTGATCACGTAAGTTAGTAACCTCAGTTAAAATTTCTTTTAAAAGTTCTACATACGGATCATCAAGCGTTTTATCGATATCAGACATTTAGAAAAATCAAATTATTTATAGATAAAATTACTCAACAATCACCACATCATTACGTTTAATCACACCTGGTTGAATTACCTTGGCATAGATACCCGCTGAAGGTAAGGCTTTATCAGCAAACGGTACATGCACAGTGTTTTGGGCAATTGTTTTTAAAATTTTAGCGTCCTTAGCTAAATCGCCTTGTGCTAAAGATGGCATCACACAACGTGGACAAGGGTCTGTGACTAATAATTTAACCGTACCAATCGTTATGGTTTTACCCACCCAAGCATTTTCTACAAAACCTGTTTGCTCTGGGCTAGTGGCAATAATTAAATTAGGACGGAACCGGCGTGGCTCAATTCTACCCTCTGGATACAATTTTTGTAATTCTAAAACTGTGGCCGTGGTTAAGATATGTAAAGTGGCATAATCAAAAAAACTACCTTCATGCGCATCACCAGAAATAGCTTCTTCACTAATTTCAGTATTTTCACCTTCGTACTCTGGCCAGTATTGTTCTAAAGTAGCTTTTGCAGGCGCTTGTGTAGTTAATTTAACGGGTCTTGAAAAAGCCGCAGATAAGACTTGGTCGGTATCCGCTTGGTCACTGTTTAACGTATCACCATTTGGTAAAGTAATCGCTACACTGGGTAAAGCTTGTTGACTAACTGGGGTTTGATTATATCTGGCATAGAAATAAAACATCTCTGGCCATTTTTTAGGATTTTTAGCGCTAACGACTTTATGGCTTTCAATGTCTACAACTGCATACGCTCTATCGCCAACAATGCCTTTTTCAGAAACTTCTGCGGCATTTAATTCTTCACCCATCATTGATTTAACAGGATAACGCCACACAGCAGCGAGCGTTAATTTATTGTCTGACATACCTAACTCCTCGTATTTATAATTATTTTTATATATTATTACTATCTAATCGAAACTTATATTTACACAAGCACACAACTTTGTAAAAAAACCGTTCAACCGGCCTAATAATAATCTAAATCGGGCTAGAAGTACCTAGCATTTATGAGGAAATGCATCAATATGCTTCCGGCATAACCTAAAGCAATCACTGGCGTCCATTTTAAATGACTAGTAAACGTATACAAGCCCTTAGCTTGTCCCATTAGGCCCACTCCAGCCGCAGAGCCAACTGCCAATAAACTACCGCCAACACCCGCAGTTAATGTCACTAATAACCATTGACCTTGAGAAATTTCCGGCGCCATAGTCAATACAGATAACATGATTGTTCCGTTATCAACAAAGGCAGAGGCGACGCCTACTAATATATTAGCCAAAGTTGGATCTATACTGCCGTATAAATGATGTGAAGCAACAACAAGATAACCAATAAAATTTAAGCCTCCTACCGCAACCATGACGCCATAAAAGAATAACAAGGTATCCCATTCTAAATTCGCAACTTTTTGGAAGATATCGAACGGTTGGTCATTAGCCGATTTTTTATCTGAGACTAAATCAGACTCAAAAGCTAACTTTTCTGAATAGGAATAATTAGCATCAATATCTGTTGAATCCGTAGATGCCGCATTCGCACTTGTCGCATGGGTTTTTTGTAAATAAAAACTAAAAAACTTAAGGTAAGTTAAACCCAACATCATGCCGGCCGCGGGAGGTAGTTTTAAATAGTTCTCAAAACAAGCCGAAGTAATAATAGTTAAGATGAATAAAAAGATAATGGTCAAGCCACCTCGTTGCATCGCTTGTGCCTCTAACACTGCGGCGGGGCGTTCTTTAGGAATAAAGAAATTCATAATAGCCGCAGGGATAACAAAATTTACAATGGCGGGCAACAATAAGGCAAAGAAATCTGTAAACGGCACGACGCCTTTTTGCCAAACCAATAAAGTCGTGATATCTCCAAAAGGACTAAAGGATCCACCAGCATTCGAAGCAACCACCACATTGATGCATGACAGTGTAACAAAGCGCGGACTATCTTTACCCATGGCTAAGATAACCGACCCCATTAATAACGCTGTTGTAAGATTATTACAGCCTGATGAAATAAAGAAAGATTGAAAGCCAGTAATCCAGAATAACTGTCTATAGCTAAAGTTTTTACTTAACAACCAAATCCGTAAACTATTAAAAACCCCACGATCTTCCATAGCATTTAAATAGGTCATGGAGACCATGATAAACAAGAATAATTCGGCGTAACCTTCTAAAGAACTTCTAAAGGCTAAACCCGCTTGTTCCGGCATACCCCCATTGACATAGACAATTGCAATTAATATCCAAATTAAACTAGCCGCAAAGACCATAGGCTTTGATTTTTTTAATTCGGTGACCTCTTCGGTCATGGCTAAGATATACGCTAAAGCAAATACTATCAACGCTGTGTAACCCGCCCAATGATTCGTTAAATCTAAGGGCTGAGCTTGATCAATACTATTTATTTGTTCCGAGGCTAACGCCAAAGAAGGTATAAAAAAAACACTTATTAACATCAATACTATTTGCATCATCCACTCAGATTAATTTAAAGATCTATAAAAAATTGCCAACTCATTGCTAATGACAAGTTTATTAAACTGACTTAGCGTTAATGTTTTTTAAAAACTACCTGGGTTTAGTAAAACTAAAGCCCCAATGCTTAAAAAGAAGCCTAGTAGTATGGCGGGCATATACCTTAAATGCGCACCAAAACTATATTTTCCTTTTACCAAGCCTAACAAACCAACACCCGGAGCAGAACCAATCGCTAATAAACTTCCACCTACACCCAAGGTTAACGTTAACAACAACCATTGCACTTTAGGAATATCAGGATGCATACTTAAAACAGCAAACATCAACGTACCATTATCAACAAAAGCCGATGATAAACCTATCATAATATTAGCTAAAGTCACATTGGTTTCACCAAATAAATAATAAGCCAAGGCATCCAAATAACCTATAAAACCGATTGCGCCAATAATCATCATTGCGCCATAAAAAAACAATAAGGTGTCCCATTCCACATCGGCAATACTTTTAAAAATATCGAAACTTTTTTCAGTCTCTGAGCAACCGGCTTTTTCGGTATTGGTCAAATAAAAGTTAAACATCTGCAATAATGCCAATCCTGCCATCATACCAGCGGCAGGTGGTAACTCTAATAAAACATTAGAAGACACCGTAATAATCAAGGTTAAAATAAATAGTCCCACAATACGCTTACTGCCGCGTTTTAAGGCAATGCTACTCTGAGAAACTGCGGGTGTTTCTTTAGGCACAGAAAAATGCATAATGCACGCAGGCACGATAAAGTTAATTAAACACGGTATAGTTAAGGAGAAAAACTCGGTAAAGTGCAAAATATTCTTTTGCCAAACAAACAAAGTTGAGATACCCCCTAATGGACTCATCGTGCCACCCGCATTAGCTGCGACAACAATATTGACACAGGCTAATGCCACAAACTTAGGCTGCCGCTTACCTACTGCAACGGCGATAGAGCCCATCAACAACCCCACTGTTAAGCCATTAACAATGGTGGATAGTATAAAAGCTAAGCCACCTGTAATCCAAAATAACTGCCGATAACTAAACTGTTTATTTAACAAATAAATTCTCAGCCCATCAAAGACACCTCTTTCGTTTAAAGTGTTTAAATAAGTCATAGACACTAAAATAAATAGTAAAAGCTCTATATAGGCGAGTAAATTGCTCTCAAAAGCCAAAGACGCTACCTTAGCATGGCCCTGTAAGCCATAATAAATACAGATGGCAAACCAAGTGAGCACAGAACCTAAAATCATTGGCTCAGACTTTTTCATTAAATGCACATCTTCTGTCATTGCCCCAACATACGCCAAGAGCGTTACGACGAGGGAAAGATAACCAACAAACTGCTCTTTTAAATCAAAATGACCCGTAGTGACTTCATCAGCCAAAGCTATTGACGGAAGAAATACGACGAATATTAATAGTAAAAAACGCCAAGGACTGCTGAAAAGAATAGTTATTTTCATTTTAATTTAAGTTATGATCCTTGGTTAACACTATTACGAAATATGAGTACTAAGTATCACCTTTTTACCTAGACTTAGGTACAATACATAATATATGAATTGATATCAAAATTTTGAACGTAAGCAAGCGCAAACCCGAAACATATTGTTTACCAAAAAGAAACAACATACCCTAGAGCCAATACAAGATTGCTCACTCTCTATACAATAAAGTTTGTCACGGATCACATTATATCTAGTTCAAATACAAGATAAACTAATGTAAACCAATACTTGTTTACACTAAACCATCATATATCTAATACGAATGTTATTAGGTTTATAACAAACATTCTTATATCCATGCTAAACCTCCTTATATCTATTGCAGATAAGGCATAGTCTGTACTAACCTAAACGTCTTAAACTCTTTCTTAAACATCTGGCAATCAGTTTCATTACTCAATGAAATAACAGCCTAATAATAACTAAGCTAGTCGCTTGTGGTGGGAGGGTATCGCAAAATGATGGGCAGTTAAATCATTAATTTGATATTAACATTACATGATGTGGTGCCCCGAAGACGATTCGAACGTCCGACCTGCCCCTTAGGAGGGGGCCACTCTATCCAACTGAGCTACCGGGGCTTAGAAGCAAATTATTTTACCATACTACATAAGTACGCGAAGCCCAACGTCCCTCATTAATGCATTAAGATTGATTCCAATCTGGATAATGCTGATGTCTTTATAGATGCTTATGAATGTTTGATTGATCTGACAGACACCCTATAAAAATCGGTAACTATCAGATCAAACCTGAATTAGCTCAAATAACGCTTACTGAACTTTAACTAAGTCTTTACCATCACTTGAAAAATGACAGATGCCCGCTGCAAAGTTTGCGCAACCTTCTGATTGATCAATTTTTGCACCTGCTGGGCTTAAATGAATTTTTAACTCACAAACTGCAGCCTCACCCGCTAAATGCTTTCTTAATACGATTTCATTAGCTGCAACTGTTTTAGCTTCACCTGACACATCAGCAGTACACGCTTCTCTACCTGTTTCTGCTGCAGTGGGTTCAAAATCTACGTCAGTAGCAACGGTCACTTCATTTTTAATCGTTGTGATTTTTAAATGGTGGATGTGACTATCATTACGTAACACATAATGATCAGTTGTAGCAAATACACTTCCTGAAACCAACATTGCAACCGCCATAAACAAACTTTTTTTCATTTTTCACTCCGTTATTATTAAGTATTATTAATTAATGGCTGGGCAAACAAACTAGGTTTTAATACTCAGTTGCTTAGTCTCAACAGCATTAAGATTATTTTACCTTAAAGTGGCGATTAACGAAAAGGCAATAAAAAATCAGCCATTATTGCTAAGTTAAATTACCAAGACTTTTTGATTAATAGTGATTTGTGCTGGCTTTGCATAATCTTAAGACAAAAAAAAGGGGAGCCTAAGCTCCCCTTGAATGAGCGCACCTCAAACTTGTCCAGCAGGTTTATTTTTGTTGATGTTAATTGTTACTGGTTTTTTAATTTCAACTTTTTCCTGCTTTGTATAAACGGTTTTAGTGGGCTCTTCATCTTCTTTTGGAGGACGGGCATCTTTCCCACTCATTAAATCGTCAATTTGATCTTTATCAATAGTTTCCCATTTCATTAAGGCATCAGCCATTTTGTGTAAGATTTCAATGTTATCTTGTAAAATGGTTTGAGCACGTTGATAGTTGCAATCAATGACTGCACGAATTTCTTCGTCGATATGTTCAGCAACCGTACCTGATACCTTACTGCCCTGTGAACCTGGGTAACCCATAAATGGTTGACCGCCTTCTTCACCGTACACTAAAGGCCCTAATTTTTCAGAGAAACCCCAACGAGTTACCATTTTTCTAGCCAATTCTGTCGCTCTTTCGATATCGTTTGATGCACCTGTAGTAACTCTATCACCACCGTAAATCATCAATTCTGCAATTCGACCGCCAAATAAACTGGCGATTTGGCTTTCTAACTTACGTTTACTTGCACTGTATTGATCTCTTTCTGGTAAGAACATAGTGATACCTAATGCTCTACCTCTAGGCATAATACTCACTTTATAGACGGGGTCATGATCGGGTGATAATTCACCAACAATACAATGTCCTGCTTCGTGATAAGCGGTTAACAATTTGTCGTCTTCTGACATTACCATGGTGTGTTTTTCAGCACCCAT